>JBEEMN010000079.1:0-6555 GCA_041192625.1 Armatimonadota bacterium | reverse complement strand
ATCGCCATCACCTACTCGGACGACTACCGGTGCATTCAGCTCTACGCATGGCGGCGTAGTGAGCATGTGCTGGAGAAGTCCAAGACAGGTGATGGCGATAAACATCACAATTGTTTCAGTGGATGCTTAGAACGTTGCGAGGCGCGTGGTTGCATCTCCGAAGCGGTCAAGCTTTACGCCCATCCGGTCCATAAGGCCAAGGTAGAGGCTGCAGACCTTTCGGTTTTCATCACCCTTGTCACGATAGTTGATGACGCGGCCGGTCTTGAGGGTTCCGCCGAGTCCGCCGATGGTAAGGACGGGGAGGTGGTTGTTATCGTGAATCGATCCCGAGTACATGTTGGACAACCAGAGGAGGCAGCAGTTGTCGAGAACGGTTCCGGTGCCTTCCGACATCCCATCCAGCTTGCCAGCAAGGTAGGCGAGCTGAGTGATGTAGTGGCGTGTGATGCGCTCGTAGCCAGCTGAGTTGTCATCGTGGGATGCGATGTGGTGGCCATCATTGACATTAAGGAATGGATAGAACAGTCCAGACAGGTCACGGCACATCAGCATCGATGCGATGCGCGTCTTGTCGGTTTGGATAGCGAGCGCGACGATGTCACACATGAGCTTCATGTGTTCGCGGAGGTCTTCTGGGAGGCCATCATCTGGGCGCTTCATCGCCACGAGTGGCTTGTTCTTATTTTTGGCGTTGTCGGTGGCCTTCATCATTTCGCCGCGCATTCGGGATGCCCGCTTTTCGACTTCACGTACGCTGGTGAGGTATTCATCCAGTTTTGCGCGGTCTTCGCGGCTGACTTTATGTCGGAGGGATGCGGCATCATCTTGGACACGGTCCAGAACACTGGTCATCCGCTGGCTGCCATTGTTGTCAAACAGGCTGTCGAATGCCTGGGATGGATAGACTTCGCTTGGGACTGGCGATTCGGAGTTTAGCCAGGAAATGTAGGAGCTATAGGCCATCGAGAAGTTGGACTCGTGATAGCCGGTGAGTGGCTTCTCGCAGGCGAGTACCAGACTTGGTTGGATGGTGTTATTGCCGAGGCGCGCTGCAAGGACCTGGTCGACGCTGATGCCGCCATGGAGGACAGCTCCGCGGGTGAGAGGCATTCCCGAAAGAATGTTTCCTGTCATACCGGGGTGGATACCAACGCCTACGGATGGCCGGTTGAAGAGTCCGCTGATGACATTGAGTTTTTCACGGAATGGCTCCAGTGGCTTAAGGCTTTTGGAGAGCTCCATAGTTGCGCCTTCGCCTTTGGCTCCCCAGTTGTTTGGGCTGATACCAGTACCCATGAACTGTACAACAAAGCGCTTAGGCGGTGTGTTAGGCGTTTTGGCAGTATCATCCGTGGCGCCCCAGACCGGCATGCTCTCAAGCCATGGAAGGGCCATCGCGACACCGGTTCCGTGCAGGAACACTCGGCGTGAGAGGTGATGTTGGATGCGTTGTTCGTTCGTCATCGGGTTATTCCTTATTGGCAACGGTGGTAGAGATGCTGGCGCGTCGGTAACGGAACTGTCTGCTGTTTACGATGGCTTCTATCATAGACCCAATTTTGTAATCAGTTGTTCGGAGCCTGGTCTGGATGTTTGTGAGGAGGAGGTCATCGGATGGTTGCAGTGTCCGTCCGAGGGCGTACGTTGTCATTTTGCGGGCAAAAGTGTCCAGGAAGTCCTGCTGGCGCTTGGTCTTGATGTACTCTTGCAGACCTGCGACGCCAGACTTTTCGACACCACCGGGGAATGGTGCAGCGGTATCAACCGGTTTGCCACCTTGGTCAAATTTCCGCAGCTCACCGATAGGGCCGAATCCTTCGAAGACAAGCCCATAGGAGTCGAAGCGTGCGTGGCATCCGGAGCAGGCTGGGTTATCCCGGTGTTGTGAAAGTGCCTGTCGAAGCGTCTTATCGCCCAGGGCTTTTTCATCCTTTGGGAGCTCTGGGACGACCGCTGGCGGTGGTGGGATGTATTCGCCGAGCACCCGCTTGACCATCCAGTAGCCACGGCGGACAGGGCTGGTTCGTAGACCGGATGCATTCTTTGTCAGAAATGCCGCCATCGGTAAGATACCGCCGCGGCTGTAGCGGTCTGCATTGTCAACACGAACCCATTGCTTAGGGTCATTGAGGACGTCATCCGAGACCTTGAGGTCATTCATCCCGTAGTGTTTTGCAAGAGGGCCATTGACAAATGTGTGCTTGCCATAGATCCAGTCGAGGATGGATGTGTTCGACTGAAGGCCATCCATGATGAAGCGTACTGGTTCATCAAACATCGCTTGTCGGAGGTTGTCATCGAATGCTGGGAAGCGTTCACGGTCGACGGCGCTATGTTCTTCGAACCTACGGATATCAAGCCAGTTTGCGCCGAACTCGACGGCCAATGCTTTGATCTTAGGATCAATGATCATCCGCTTTGTCTGTGCCGCGAGAATGGCTGGCTCGTGCAGCTTTCCAGCGGCGGCAAGCTTCATGAGTTCAGCATCGGGCATCGATGACCAGAGGAAGTAGCTGAGCTTACTTGCAAGGGCGATGTCATTGAGGGGTGTCTGCGCTTGTTTTGGTGCTGTTCGCAGCTTTTGTTGCAGAGTGGATGTGAGGGCAAAGCCACCCTCAGACTGGGAAAGTGAATCTATGTCAGCATCCAGGTCGACCCGGTAAAGGAAACGCGGTGAGAGCAGGATACGGGTAACCGAGTCCCGGATGGCATCATCGTGCGAGAGACCTTCCTTCGATCGAAGGGAAGCGTAGGTTGCTTGGAGGTCTTTTGTTTCCGATGTAGTGAGTGGTCGTCGCCAAGCTTTTGCTGCAAAGTCGAGGAGTGCCTTGCGGTGGAGGGGTTCTGCTTCGCGGCGTTCCCGAGTTTCGCGCTCGATGGCTTCTGTCGAGCGGTCGAAGTATGCAGCGTACGCGGCAAGGGTTTCCGGCACGGCATTTTTGCGTTTTGCTTTTGCCAGATAGAGCTCTTTGAACTTAGCGATGCTAGCTGGGCTTGCGCACTTGCGGTCTTCCGACTTTGCAAAGTTGAATTCAGCATCCCGGGTTACGAGGATGGTTTGTGCTTCGTTGCGCTCATAGAAGATGCCTTGGAGGTACATCCGCTCATTGAACTCAGCAACAACTTCAAAGTCTTTCCAGAGTGTGTCCAGAGTTTTCTTTGTCGCGTCATCGATGATGAGCTCTACGAGAGGTGCATCATCGCGGAAGTAGCTGGTTGCGTTGTGTGTGCCACCGGTGAGGAAGCGTCCTGAGCGCTCGTACTGGGCATCGTATTCCATCAGGCCACGTTCATCGATATAGAACGTATCCGGGAAGATGGAAGCAAATTTGGTGAATGATGCGATAAACGGCGCGCGTGCGGCTTCATCCTGAGGGATGCCGGCATCATCGTTGCTGCCTATCAGCAGTCTTGAAGGGTCGAATTTCCGGCGTGTGGACGCATACAAGTAATCCTTCCAGATTACATTTGTATAGCTGCCAGGGGTGAATTCACCGGGGACATTGAGGTTTGGATGGCGGTAGGCAATATGCCGGCGGAGTTTTTGTATCCAGTTTGCGGTCTCACGGAAGCGTGGCTTTGGTGCCGTTTCGTTTACGCGTGTCGGGGCTGGAATGGCATCCATGGATGCTTGTAGTTTTGCGATTGGGCCGACCGTGATCGACTTGTCATCCAGGAGCTGTGCGACGGTCTTGAGGTATTTTGGGCTGATTTTCGCATTTTGGGCGATGGAATCAAGTGTTGCTGCGGGTGTCCCGAGAGCGTTGCGGTGGCGATAGCGCCATATGCCTTCAAGATACATCGCGATGTCGGTTGGTTGTTGTCGGTAGAAGTCAACAATGCGCAGGACACAGAATTTATCTCTGTCTGGCTCGGACATCACGGGGTGAGTGGAGAACGAAAACCCTCCGGATGTCAGGACGAGGTTTTCGGCAACAGAGCGTGCGGCTTCGTAGTACTTCTTTGCAAGTGCTGGCGAGATGGTGAGGGACTCACCTGAGTTATCAAAGCCTTCCTGGTTGGCAGGGTCGACGGGGAATGCCTTTGTGGGCTTCATGTCGACGCCGGTCAGGTCCCGGATAGTGTTGTCGTATTCAGAGTTGCTGAGGCGGCGTGCGAGAACGATTCCTGGGTCACCCGCGGTGCGGTTTGCTTCGTAGCTACGGACATCAGCAATCCACTTAACGACGGCTTGTCGCTCAGCAGGCTTAGGTTGTTTGGCGCCGGCGGGTGGCATTTCTACATCTGCAACCCGTTGCTTCGTCATCGACCAGTGTGGGATGTCGGCGAGGACGGTTGAGATGTCGGTGAAGCGTGTCAGGTTCAGCTGTGCTTGCGGCTTGGTGGCACCGTGGCAGTTGTTGCAGTAAGTGGCAAGAAATGGCTTGACTGTAGTCTGAAATTGCTTTGCGAGTTCTGTCCGCGTCGGAACGGGTTTAGCCGCTGGCGTGATGGGGGCTGCACCTGCGATGAGGTGCATGATGGGTACGGTCAGCGTTGCTGTGAGTGCGATCAGTCCCCGAAAGCGGTGTGTCAGCATTTGGTCTTATTTCTCAGCGAAGTTTCTGTTTCTGGCCATCTATGGATAGACAGGTTTCGAATCTTAGCACGGTGCTTAGATGTGTGTCTAGAGATGCTGATGGTGCGCATTGCCATAGAGGCGTATTTGTTCAATTCACGGCGTGAAATCGCCGGTATTCACCATCCGGATAAAGATACGAACGACCTTTTGTGCATCAGCAAGGGCATCATGGGCGATGATGAAATCGCTGTTTGGAAAGTAGTGTTTTGCGAGGCGAGCGAGGTTTGGTCGTCGGTAGCCATCGGTTCCTGGGATCTTCATAATGCCCCGACCTGTTTCCATGGTGCAGCACTGTTGTTTTCCAAGAATGGCATTAGGGATCTCATACCGTTCATATTCGCCGTTTAGGACGCCGGTATCGAAAGCGATGTTGTGGGCGATGATGTGTGTGCAATCGGCGATTGCGGTTGCAAATGCTGCGAGGACATCCCGGATTGGTTCTCCGAGGAGGAAGGCATCGGCTGTCGTTATGCCATGTATTTTGACAACATCATCCGGGATGGTCCACCTATCGGGCTGGATGATAAAGGATGCGTGTGCGATTTCCTCAAGGTTTTGATCGAGGATGACCCATGCTAGCTGGACGAGGCGTGGGTAGACAAGCTTGATGCCATCCGGTGTTTCAACGGGTGTTGGCAGGCCTGTTGTTTCAGTGTCAAACACGCAAAATTGCATTATGCCTCCAGCCAGTGTGTCCTGTCTGAAGGCATTCTACGGTGTTGATGTGTGACTGTATATTGCGTCAGGCTGCGAGCTGAACGGATTCCTCGACATCTACATTTGTAGGCTGGTTACTGGAAACAGCAAACGTTGCGGTTTCATTTGTCGCGGTAGCCATGCCATCCTGGAGCCCGCCATCCACAACTGTCAGCACTGGATTCTGAGCCGTAGCAAAAGATGGGTTGCTTGCCACTCCAAATGCTGGCATCGGGATGATGCTTCCGCTGGTTGCAAGGTTCGGCTGGAACATCGCGGTTGTCGCATCAAAGTCGTGCCGTAGCGCCGCTGTGATTCCGCTTGCAAATCCCTTGATAGCCTGCAGACCTTGTAGCTTTCCCTTCATCAGGTTTTGGAACAGTGGTGCTGCTGCATAGCAGGCGAATTCGTGGATCATACAGGGGATGTCATTGTAGTGTCCAGCGCGGATGAGCTTTGTGTGCATCGCTGCGATTCCGTGGAAAGCGTTTCGCATCAGGCGTGCGCCCTGTTTGTGGGTGCGAAAACCGTAATGAATAACCGCGGATGCTGGAGTTTCCTGAACAGTGTGTCCAGCGACGATGCAGCGGACGGTGAGATCATAGTCGATACATGCTCGGAAGTCACCCCCAGGGCCCATTTCTGGGTCAAAGCCACCGAGAGCCATCACTGGGGAGCGTCGGATGGCGCAGTTAGCACCGATGCCACGTGTGTTGCGTCGTTCCCAGAGGGATGTGATCACGCGGTCTTGTCCACATTCATAGACTGGGATAAATCCTTCAGCTGGATCAAAGTCCGCTGCAAGAACATCCCCGTAGATTAGAACCGTGTTTTCATCTTTTGTAAAGCGCTTTGTGTATGCAGTAATCCAGTTATCACAGACTTCCGTGTCGTCATCGGTGAGGATTACGATTTCGCTGTCCATTTGTGCGAGGGCTAGGTTTAGTGCCTTTCCCTTGCCTTTGGATGAGACGCGCATATAGCTGATGAACGGGTCTTGGAGGTAGGGCATGATGGCCATGTAGGTGTCATCATTTGAGCTTTGATCAACGATTACCAGCTCATCCAGCTGTCCCTGCAGGCGCTTAATGGACTCGATGGTCATCACGATGGACGGACCCCGGTCAGCGGTAGCGATGAGAGCGGCAACACCAGTTTTGTTAGTAGACATCAGAACCTCAACCAGAACGTAGTGATGTCTACTGGTGCAACTACTGTGCCAATGGTGCGTCAACTATGTGAAGTTGTTGACTTAGCATGTTTCCGATGGAACT
>JBEEMN010000078.1:0-6556 GCA_041192625.1 Armatimonadota bacterium | reverse complement strand
GATGGCCTTGATGTCATCGCACCTTCGGATGCTGTTTGCAGCGCTGCTATCCGAATAAGAAAAAACCCGGGTGTTGAGCCCGGGTCGTTTCATTTCGAGTGTCGCTAGAAGAAAACCTAGCTGGTTTCCCGTGGACCGCGGCGCCGCCGACGACGATTTTGACCATCGGATGGCCGTGATGTCATCGCACCTTCCGATGTTGGTGCGACATGGGGACGCGGTTGATTGTCATTGACGCGATCACGGTTGAGGATTTCTCCCGTAGCCGATGAGCGTCCGGTGCCGGTTACCTTCAGGCGGACCGATTGGCCAAGCTGTCGGCTTCCCTGTTGGAAGTGGATCACAAGACCTGTTTCCGTAATGCCCGCTGCAGTAGATGTCGGTGTGTCACCAACACTCACGATACGTGCATCCACAGATTGTCCAGGGCGGAATGTTGCCAGTCTACGGTCAAAGTCATCCATGGAACCAGGCTGAATGTCGTACTTCTCCATGTGGATGTCAGTGGTCGAGCGAATATAGACACCACGCTCGATGAAGTGCTCGAGCTGTTCGATGTCATCACCGCCATCACCGACAAGCGCTGCGGCCACCAGCGGGTGGCATGTCACATGGAATGCCTCAGCGGTGTTTGTCTTTGCTTGACGACGTATCTCACGTTGGATGGTGAATGCAACTGATTCTGGGGACTGAACACGGCCTGTGCCCGAGCAGTATGGACAAGGGACATCCATTTGCTCATTGACTGTCTCGCCAGTGCGCTTGCGGGTCATTTCAATCAGGCCAAGAGGCGAGATATGACTGACTTTACAGCGGTTCTTATCGGTCTTGAAGGCAGCCTCAAGTGCAACTTCCACCTTACGGCGGTCTGTTGCGTTGTTCATGTCGATCAGGTCGAGGACAAGAATACCGCCCATGTCACGCAAGCGTAACTGGCGGGCAATCTCGTTTACAGCTTCAAGGTTGGTTTGAACGATTGTGTCCGACAGACCTTCGGTCTTTCCACCAAACTTGCCTGAGTTAACATCGATGGCGACCAGTGCTTCGGTTTGGTCGATGATCAGATAGCCACCGGATTTCAATGGCACCCGTCGGCGCAGCTGCTGGTGCATTTCCTGTTCAATGTGGAAATGGTCAAAAATCGGAATATGTGAATCGAAAAGGACAACCCTGTCCTTCAGGGATGGCCCGAAGAAGTCAAGCAGCTCATGTGCTTTCTTGTAGTCTTCAGGATTGTCTAGAATCAGGCGGTCAACATCTGAGCCAAACGCATCACGCAGGATGCGGAATAGCAGTGTAAGGTCCTGATAGACAAGCGCTGGCGCCCGGACTGAGTCTGCTGATTGCTTTACCGTTGCCCACGTTTGCTCAAGGTACTCAAGGTCCTGACGTAGTTCACGCTCGGTTTTGCCCTCAGCTTCGGTACGGACAATTAATCCATACCCTGGATGACGGATGCCTTCGACGATGCGCTTTAGGCGATCACGCTCTTTTGGGTCATCGATTTTGCGCGATACACCCGTCGAGTTTTCATCCGGCATGAACACCAAGTAGCGTCCAGGCAGCGAGATACGCGTAGAAACGCGGGATCCCTTTGTGCCACGTGGGCCCTTAATGACCTGTACCAAGACTTCTTGGTTACGTCGCACCAGGTTCTTAATGGGAACGGTTGGGCGTGGACGTCTGCCGCGACGATCAAACGAATCATCTTCATCGAGGTCGCCAGGGGAGACAATGTCACCCGCTGCAAGATAAGCGTTTCGTTCCAGCCCGATGTCAACAAATGCGGCATCCTGACCTGCGACTACATTATCGACACGGCCCTTGAAGATACTGCCAACGACACGCTCACCGCGTTCGATGTGTAATTCGACGAGTTTTCCGTCTTCACGGACAGCAATCCGGGTTTCCCGCGGATCACCATTTACGATGATTTCTTTGGATACCAAAATGGCTCCTCTGCACTAAATGCGAATCGGTTACGACTGGTCTCGGAATGTGATCAGGCGCGCCGCCGTGAAATTCCAAGCCGTCACAAAAAATGTTGCTACTACCAAAGCTGCAAAAACAACCAATGGGTCGAAGGCTTTTCGGCCCTCTGCAGTCATCAACATACCGGGTACCTGCGACGGTTCAAAGTCGCCGTGCGCAAACCCGGCACGTGCTGCCAAAACCAATGTGCCAGTCATGATGGTAAGGTTCAAAGCCAATCCAACCATGTTGGTCAAGACGAATTTAGGATACTGCTTTGCCGCAGTTCCAACGCGTCCACGAAAGGTCCAATGTCGGTTCCAAATAAACCCATTGGTCACACCAAACATGAACGTAATCGTTTTGGCAATGAGAAGTGGAAGGTGTAACTTATAAAATAAGATGTTGAACGAACCCGCATCGATTACAAACGATGAAGCTCCAACAATACTAAACTTAATCAGCTGCACAAGCCCAGGACGAGCAATCACGGCATCCCGCAATTTGCTTATCACTGAATCACTACCCGTTGCACGTGCCATTATACGGTACATGCAACCTCGATGTGTGTGAACTTGACCGCTTGGACTTCTGGTAACGCCGCCATACTTAACGACATCCAACGAATAAAACAATCAATTGATGTATTCCGAATACTAAAAAATTCGCTTGAATGGCATCGCACATCGAGAGTATTCACAGACCATCCATACAACTTCAATGGCATCAGGGGCTACCAAGCTCGAGCCTATGATACTTTTAGGCATGTACCGTTTAGTTGTGTTTGATATGGATGGGGTTTTGTTTCTTGGGAATACACCGCTACCGGATGCCGCACCTGCAGTCGCACGCTTGAAGGAATCCGGAACCACCGTACGTTACCTTACAAACAACTCGACGCAAACCCGGCAGTTCTACGCGAACAAGCTTGCTGGATTTGGTATCGCTGTAACTCCGGATGAGATCGTTACAAGCGCCAGCGCTACAACTGCTTGGATTGCATCAAATACAAACATCAAGACGGTCTTTGTTGTCGGTGGTGGTGGCTTAGTTGATGAGCTTGAGGCTGCAGGGATAGCGGTGGTGAACCGTGATCTATCGCCAGACTTGGATGCCAGCTGCGATGCGGTTGTCGCGGGGCTGGACAAAGGCTTTACGTACGAAACATTGCTGCGGGCGCAACAAGTGATTCTTCGGACGGGCACGTTCATCGCGACGAATCGGGACACGCAATACCCAACGGAAACGGGAGTGATTCCAGGTGGCGGCAGTATTGTTGCGGCAATCGCAGCTGCTGCAGAATGCGAACCAATCACGATTGGCAAACCAGAACCGCTTGGTCTGCAGTTTCTTCTTGACCAGACTGGGACGAAGCCAGAGGATGCACTAATGGTGGGAGATAGGCTTGATACGGATATCGCCTGCGCCAACAGAGTGGGGATGCACTCTGCTTGTGTGCTTACAGGCGTGACATCGCTAGAGCAAGCCAATGCTGCAACGGGACTCCATGTCCCGGGGCGCATCATCTCCACATTAGCCGAACTGAAATAGAGAATGCCCCATCGGGGCGGACAGAGTCCAAACCCGATGAGGCACGCGTGATTTACGAACTACGGCTTGCCGGGCTTCTTGCCTGCTGCGCCAGGGCCTGGTTGGCCTTGAGCACGTCCGCGCATCGATGGCTTCCAGCTATCTAGCTTTGCCTGCTGGTCAGTCGTTAGAACGCCGCGGAGTGCAGTCTTGAGGTCGGACATCGATTGCTCCGTAACCTGCTTCCGCTCATTTGCCTCTAACCCCTTGGTCTTGTCACGCATCGCCTTGAGCGTTTCCTCAACCATTGGCTTAATCTTGAGTTCCTGCTCGGGTGTCAGAGTAACAGCGGCCGATAAAGAGGTGATCAGATTGTCTGCAGGGCTTTTAGGTGCAATAGCCTTCTCGAGTGCTGTCTTCAGCTGATCTTGTTGTTCAGGAGTCAGGGTTCCATTGACGCCACTAAGGAAATTTTTGACCAAATCAGCTACTTTTGCATTTTGTTCAGCGCTGAGGGTCATTCCCTTCAATGCTGTTTCAACGTCGCTCGCATCGATGGTTCTAGCCTTTGCCTGCCGTTGTCCCTTTGGCTTGGTTCCAGCCTGAGCAAAACTGCCAGAGATCATAAAGAGCGACAAAGCTCCAAGACATATCAACTTGTTGTTCATAAGAGGTACTCCATAAGTGTCAGATTGCGGGTACCGACATTGACGGTTATGCATCCGTAGATGTTCATTATCAGATATCTAAACCCCTTCTCAGAAGGCCATGCTCTTCACTAGGAGTCGTATCCAAAGTCTGTGAATGTTCGTAGCGCCTGTACATAAGAGCAAAAGTTTGACGTTTAGTACGCGCGGGCTGTGTATCATCCCTACATTGCAACACCTCTGAACTCTGATATCGTTTTTGCAATGCGAGTATCCATCGTCACTGTTGTGATGTCAGTAGTGTTACCTTCGCTATGGGGTGCATTGTCTGTACTTATCCTAGACAGAATCAACGCCGCGATCGGAAGGCTACGACACTGACCATTGTAGAAACACTCATCATATTGCTGCTCGGATGTGCCGTTGGGGTCACGGCAGGGATGTTCAGTGTTGGTGGGGGCATTCTCATCACGCCTATATTGGTGAACATGCTAGGGATGCCACCGATGGTTGCTGTCGGTACTGGGCTCTGTCAGATGATAGGTGTGGCGGTCGCATCGCTGATCAAAGCACAGCGAAGTGGTCTGGGTGAGCTGAAACTAGCGGTTGTCATCGCAATTCCAACATGGATTGGCGTGCAGCTTGGGGTGGTGCTTCTACAGCATTTAAACACGCTTGGTTTTGCTGCATCGTTTGTCAATATTGCGTTCATC
Source organism: Armatimonadota bacterium (assembly GCA_041192625.1). GTDB lineage: Bacteria > Armatimonadota > Armatimonadia > Armatimonadales > Armatimonadaceae > CAIRTT01. Next base: position 1,695 of record JBEEMN010000078.1, on the reverse strand, counting down.
GTGGTACTTGCCACTGGTGCAATTCTGATGGCTAGCGCGCCAGCGGATCCCGGAGCGGTGCGAGGTGTTCTTTCGACATCCAAGCTGGGGCCAACCCTAGCGCTCAGCACGGTTGAACGGGTTGTGCCATATTTTGTCCTCGTTCCAGCGGCAATTGTAATAGGCGCATTTGGGGGAATCCTTGGTATTGGTGGAGGGTTGTTATGGACTCCACTTCTAACGCGTGGGGTGGGGATGCGGGTCAACTCGGCTGCGATGGCATCAACGGGTGTCTTACTGGTTACATCCCTTACTGGCACAGTCAACTATGCTTTAGCTGGGAATGTTCGCCTTGATATCGCGATGTTGATGTTAATCGGAGCATCTATTTTTGCTCAACTAGGAATCACCATCGGTAAGAAGATCAGTCCTGCAAAGCTGAAATGGGCGTTCGTGCTAATGGTCATCTGTATGGATTCCTACCTGATCCTAAAGACTATCCTTGACGCCAGTTAGATACCGCGATAGTATCCATTCTTGGAAACGTTTGTCTTTCCCCTAAGACAGCCGGTAGGGTTCGCCCTGTAATGTACGTCACGTACGCCTGCCGAGGGTAAAGCGGGTACGCTGTAATGTGTGTTCGCCCTCGGACCTGTCTGGGTCGGAGGGCTTTTCGTTTTCTGCGTCTCGGTAACGAGAAGGAAGCTCGAATGGCAAAGAAAACCAAGATCAGTCGGCAGATCTCCAAAAAGCCGGCCTCGGTCAAGAAGGCGATTACCAGTGACCTGGGTGTGACACTGTCCAACAGTGAAGCAGTCATCCTCACAGAGTACCGTGGTCTGACCGTGCCTCAGATGGGCGAGATTCGAACTAAGCTACGTGAACTCGGCGATGGTGACTTCTCGGTTGTGAAGAACACGTTGATGCGTATTGCGCTGAAGGAACAGGGAATCGACGACGAACGTGTCGATATCTTGTTGAACGGCACAACGGCTGCAACGATTGCTTCCTCCGATCCAATTGGAGTTGCAAAGGTTGTCGTGGATTACATCGCTGCAAACCGCAACACCCCGTTGAAAATCAAGGGTGGTGTGGTCGGCGGTCGTTACTTTGGTGCGGAGCAGATTGATGCTCTTGCCAAGGTTCCACCGCGTGATGTTCTCCTTTCACAGATGCTTGGTGCGTTCAACTCACCAATCTCCGGCCTCGTGTACACGTTACAAGGGGTTATCTCGAATTTTGTTTATACGCTCAAGGCTATCGAAGAAAAGAAAGCCGCCGCGTAACTGCATCGTGGTGAGAACACCACATTGAAAGGGTATCAATCATGACCGCTGAAGAACTTATTGGCGCCATTGAGAATATGACTGTCCTCGAGCTCGCAGAGCTCGTAAAGGCACTCCAGGAGAAGTTTGGTGTTAGCGCTGCTGCACCTGTAGCTGCTGCTGCTCCTGCTGCTGGCGGAGCTGCCGCTGTGGAAGAGAAGACAGCATTCGATGTTGTCCTCAAGTCCGCAGGTGACAAGAAGATCCAAGTTATCAAGGTTGTCCGCGAACTTACGGGTCTCGGCCTCAAGGAAGCTAAGGAAGTTGTTGATGCAGCTCCTAAGACAATCAAAGAGGGCGTTTCCAAGGACGAAGCAGACAAGCTCAAGGGTCTCCTCGAGTCCGAAGGCGCAGTCGTCGAGATCAAGTAGTCTCCGAGACGCATTCGAAA
>JBEEMN010000077.1:0-6587 GCA_041192625.1 Armatimonadota bacterium | reverse complement strand
TGCATTAACAAGATTGCCGAACGCGTTGCCCGCGACGGGAATGCCGTTCTGTCGAAGGCAAATGGCGGCCATGTTGATGGCGTCTACGCGTTTACCCATCCCTATGGCTGCGCACAAATCGGCAGCGACCTCGGTCAGACACGCCAGTTGATTGCGGCTCTTGCTGCGCATCCAAACTGTGCCGGCGTCCTCCTCATGGGCCTTGGCTGTGAAAACAATCAGCTCAAAGATCAAATCGCCGCATTCCGCAATGCTGACCCAAACAGGATTCGCTCGTTTGCGGCCCAAGAATTCGATGATGAACTCTCGGAAGCCCTTCGCTTGCTCCATGAGCTGGCGGATGTCGTCAAGGATGATGTTCGCACGGAAGTACCGATCAGCAAGCTGGTCCTTGGCATGAAGTGTGGTGGCTCGGATGGCTTTAGCGGCCTCACTGCAAACCCACTCGTTGGCGTGCTGTCAGACCGCTTGGCTGGATGGGGTGGAACAAGTGTTCTGACCGAAGTCCCTGAAATGTTTGGAGCGGAAAAGCTCTTAATGGAGCGGGCTGCAAACGAACAGACCTTCGGCGAAATCGAAGCCATGATCAATCGCTTTAAGGATTACTTCCGAAAGTACAACGAGCCGATCTCGGAAAACCCCGCACCGGGAAACAAAGCAGGTGGCATCACGACACTTGAGGAAAAGAGCCTTGGCTGTATCCAAAAAGGTGGCGCCAAAGCGCCAGTGACGCATGTGCTTGACTACGGTCAGCCTCTTCCCGTTGATGCTGGCGGCGGCATCGCGCTTGCCTATGGCCCAGGCGCCGATGTTGTTTCCTGTACAACGCTTGCCGCAACAGGTGCTCAAATTGTGCTCTTCACCACAGGTCGCGGAACGCCATTTGGCACGTGCGCACCAACCATGAAAATCGCGACAAACAGCGACCTCGCAAACCGCAAAAAGGGCTGGATTGACTTCAACGCTGGCCGCTTGGTGGATGATGCGATTCCGATCGAAACCCTCGCGGATGAGCTTCTGGAAAAGGTTATTCGAATAGCTTCGGGTCTTGAGCAAACATGTACCGAAGTAAATGGCTGCCGTGAGATTGCTATCTTCAAGGATGGAGTCATCAACTAATGCAGACTCCACGGATGTTGGTTTTTGGAACAGGCGTCTTTTTACGCGGCTTCCTGATGGACTTTGCGAGCCGTGCAGGGTTCAAAATGACGCTGGTCTCGAGCACCCCAGCCGGGGATGACCGCGTAGACCTTCTTCGTGCTGCAAATGGAGTTGTTCCTCTCTATATCCGTGGATTGGATGCGAATGGCTCTGTCATCGATGCCAAACACACGCTGGCCGTGGTTGATACAGCCTTCAAAGCAAGTGGTGATTTCGCCGATGTCCTCGAGACTGCAGCGGATGTTTCGATATCAATCGTGTCGAGCAATGTTAGCGAGTCTGGTTTCAAGCTGTCGGATAACCCGGCGGATGACCTTCTAGATGTGCCTGCATCGTTCCCGGCGCGTCTCGAACGCTGGATGTTTGCCCGTTACAACGCCTGTCCGGATGCGGAACTCAATGTCCTTCCCTGTGAGCTGATTGCTGATAATGGAGTGCGGCTTCGGGAAATGGTGTTAGATGTTGCAGCACGCATGCATCGAGATGCGAGCTTTGTAGCGTGGCTCATCAACCATCTCGCATTTTCAGACACGCTGGTCGACCGAATCTGTACGCCATCGACTACTGAAGCGCTTGCAGCAATCGTCGAACCCCACACATTCAGGGCGCTCAAGGGACCCGTCGGGCCATCCGTGGACCGCCTGGCCGCTGCTGCAGATAACGGTATTGTCATCGCGCCGTCGATCGAAAACTACCAGCTGCGCAAGGTCCGCTTGCTGAATGGGCTACACACAGCAATGGCTTCGATTGCACCCGCGAGATACGGAATCCACACGGTTCGCGAAGCGCTGGAGCATGTGGAGCTCGGGGCTTACCTCGAAGCGATGCTCTTCGAAGAGCTTATTCCTACGATTGTGCCTCCGGTTTCATTGGAGGAAGCGATGGGCTATGCAAACCTAACGCTTCGCCGGATGCGTAATCCATTCATTGAACATCAGCTCAGTGCCATCAACCAAGGTGCGGCGACAAAGTGGCAAACGCGTTTGCTGCCAGCTATCGAGTTGTTTGAGGAGCGCAAGGGATTCCGGCCGGTCAGGATTGATGAATGCCTGTCGCTCTTCAGGACTTCACAGGGTAGCTAAGTGACTCTGTCCGTAAAAATCACGGCGGTCATTCTCCTTGTAGTAGGCTTCTTCGTGGGAAAGGTCCCACTCACACCGCAAATGTCGTGGGTCTCATCCATCGCAATCCTTGGATTTGCTGCCCCCACGCTCATTGCTGTCTACCGTGCAGGCGTCGACAAGCGCATCGTTTTTACACTTCTTGGGCTTTCGATATTCGCACTCGGGATCGAAGCCACCAGCATCCTCACTGGCTTCCCATACTCTCGCTTTGTTTATGGCGACATGATTGGTGGCCGTGTGGGCGGGCTGGTTCCATGGACTGTACCGTTTGCCTGGGTTCCATTGGTGATTGGGGCTACTGCAAGACTGGCATCAAAGCGGACACACCCACTCTTCTATCTGATGTGCGGTTTCTACCTAATGGCAATCGATTTGTTACTGGACCCTGCTGCGGTCAAGCTTGGGTTTTGGACGTACGAGTATGGCAGTGCCTACTACGATGTCCCTCTCCAGAATTTTGGTGGATGGGTGATGACGGGGACCCTTGCAGCTGTTGTCTGGACGTTTGCATTCCGTAAGGCAGCACATGCTGACGCCATCGCGACGCTGTTTCTCACGTGCGCCTTTTGGTCATCCGTCTGCCTCTTCAAAGGCCTGTATATTCCGGCAGTGATTGGAGCGCTTCTCGCAGTGGATGCTCTCCGCTGGGCAGAAGCACACAAAAAACAAAACAGGGCTGTTGCCAGCCCTGTTCACTAAGCAAGCCGCGCGGGTTCTGGATCACCCCAGCGTCCACTTGGCCAGCTGAGCCGCTGGACATCATCGAAGAAGCTGCGTACCTTGTGAAGCGTATCCGGATCGTATTCGCGCTGTGCTGCCTTCACATTTGCCTGCACAGTTGCCGGGTCTTTCATGCCAACCATCAGCGATGCTGGTCCTTGAAGACGATAACTCCACGAGATGGCGATATCGGACAGGTCTAGGTTCCGCTCTTCGCAATAGTAGATTGCACGTGATACCGCTGATCTGAGCTCCGCCGATGCCGGATGCCAATCCGGTGGCCCTGCGTGTGTGAGTAAGCCCATGCTGAGAGGGGATGCCGCGATCACGCCAACGTTCTTCTCTTTGAAGTACGGCATCATCTCAGTGAGACTGTCATCGTTCAAACAGGCATGTGAATAGGACAAAATCGCATCGAGATGCGTTTCATCTAATACAGTTCGGAATATCCCGAGTGGCAACCCGCTGACGCCAAGTGCGCGGACTTTCCCGGCTTTGACGACATCCCGCAGCGCTGGAAGCGTCTCGAAGATAACCGTTTCTGGGTCATCAAACTCGATGTCGTGGCAGAGCAACAAGTCGATATGGTCAAGCTTTAGGCGAGAGAGGCTTTCATCCACGCTGAGCCGAACACGCTCCGGTGAAAAGTCAAAGGATGCGTGATCATAGCGACCACATTTTGTGATGACGGTAAAGGTTTCCCGTGAGATGCCTTTGAGCGCGAGACCCAGAACTTCTTCGCTCCTGCCCTTACCGTAATACGGGCTGGTATCGAATGTGGTAACTCCGAGATCCAGGGCTGTTCTTACTGCGTTGTCAGCATCCTTTTGCGTGAAGTCGCCGTAGGCTCCGCCAAGGGGAGCAGCACCAAAGGACAGCTTTGAGATCTGCAGCTCAGTGTTACCTAGCTGTACTTGCTCTATCACTTCGCAGCGGCTCCATTGAGGTTTTTGTCGAAGAACGCAACGGTCTTCGAGATCAGTTCAAATGGATTTGGAACATGTCCGCCCGGCATCAACACACGTTCCTTTGGCTGCTTGGTCGCTTTGAACAATGCATCGTTGTTTGCAACGGGGACGACATCATCCTTGTCGCCGTGGAGATAGAGCATTGGGCGGGACTTTGCACGACCGATGTGCTTGGCCGGATCAACTTCGTTGAGAACTTTTTGGATTGCAACTGGGTCGATTTTCTTACCAGCACGGAGCTTCTTAGCGCCTTCAATCTGTGATGTCGCCAAGAGCTGGCCGAGGTTGCCACCAGCCGCGAGGATGGTTGCACATGCAATACGTGGCTCATCAGCGAGGAAGCGTGATCCGATGATGCCTCCCAATGATGCGCCAACATAGCCAATCCGGGATGTATCGACATCTTTACGTGCTGCAAGGACATCCACTGCGCAGCGCAAGTCCTGTACGGTTTGCGCGATCACTGTTTTGAATGGTGCAACACCTAGGGCGTTTTCAGCGGCGCCACCGATTTTTGGTCGATCGCCATGCCCTGCGGCATCGATACACAGAGCCGCATAGCCCTTTTGTGCAAGCATCACTGCAAGCATCGCCAGCTGGTCCTTGTTTCCACCGAGACCGTGTACAAGAATCACCGCTGCGTGACGCTTGCCATCTGGTTGATTTCCGGGCGTGTAGAGAATGGATGTGACATTTGCTCCGCTACCGCCAGCGAATGCAATTGATGTCTTTTGGTAGCCAGCGATGATTGGCTTGCCTTGTTTGTCCTTATCCGGTGGAAGGAGCTTGGCATTCTGCTTTGGAGCTGCACTGTGCTTGAACGTAATTCCAGCAAGTGTAGAGGATTGAGCATAGCTCACGGATGCAAGGGACATTCCGATGACCGCTGCAAGGATTAATTTCTTCATTCCGATCTCCATTGTCTAAAGGAACTTCATCGTTTCACGGACGATCTGCATGGTGGCTTCTGCCATCGCAGATGCGCGTTCTGCACCATCTTTTAGGAGGCGGTCGAGTTCCGCCGGGTCGCTTGAGTAGAGCTTACGGCGCTCACGGATTGGCTCAAGCATCGCGTTCACGATTTCTGTTGTTTCTCGCTTTGACTGCACACAGCCGCGCTCACCCGAGCGGCACTCATCCCACTGCGTCGTGTAGTTGTCAGCATCATAGAGTTTGCGCAGCAGACACACAGAGCATCCCTCTGGAATACCAGGATCAGTCTTCCGCATTTTTGTCGGAGTCGTGAAGGCTCCCTTGAGGCGCGCTGCAACGTCATCCTCAGAATCAGTCATATAGATGCAGTTGCCGTACGACTTGGACATCTTTCGGAGCTTGCCATCGGAATCCGCATCGAGGCCCGGAAGCGTCCCGGTCATCTCCTGAATCAATGCCTGTGGCTCTGGGAAGACATCGGTTGCATACAAATGGTTGAACCGACGGGCAATCTCACGTGTCAGTTCGAGGTGGGCAGCCTGGTCTTTTCCAACAGGGACGACATGTGCACGGTAGAGCAAGATGTCTGCCGCTTGGAGAACCGGGTAGCCGAGGAGACCGAAGCTGACGCTCGCATCCGAGCCGCCTTCCTGGCGCTCAACATGCTCACGCTTTTCCTTGTACGTTGGAACGCGCTCCAGCCAGCTGACGGGGGTAAGCATCCCGAGGAGAACAGCGAGCTCAGCGTGTTGTGGGACAGCGCTTTGGCGGAAAATCGCTACCTGGCTTGGGTCAAGGCCCGCGGAGAGGTAATCCAATGCCACTTCACGAGACTGATCGGCAATGCTATCGCTTGAGCCGGCCATGGTCGTCAGAGCATGCCAGTCAGCGATAAAGCAGTACATTTCGTACTTGCCCTGAAGGGCGATCCAAGGCTTGAGAGCGCCTTCATAGTTACCCAGATGGAGGCGTCCGGAGCCAGTCGGCTGCATTCCGGAGAGGAGACGTTTCATAGGAGGCGCTGTCATATCAGAAACCAATCAGGTGGCGGAATATCGTTACGATGAGTGGCATCAGGATGCCATCCAAAACGTGGGTGTAAACGAGGGCCATCATCACAACCGCACCCCATTTTTGCATGAAGGCCAGAAATGGGACGCCGATGCTTTCCGGGAGGAAGCTTGCGAGGATGGTGCAGGCATCCATCGGATGCACTGGAATCAGGTTGAACACAAACTGCGCGACATTGAGGCCAACACTAATCACCAGTGTGATCAGGGCCATCATTGTCCACTCGTTCAATGTTGCAAAGCCGCTCGCGAGGAAGACGCGCAGAATACCAGCGAACAGGACTGCGGCGGCGATGTTAGCGAGGGGACCTGCGGCTGCAACCATTGCCATCGATGTCCGCTTTGGCTCGCGCAGCTTGGTGCCATCCACGGGGACAGTCTTGCCCCAACCAATCGGGAGGCCTGTCCAGATGGCAACACCCATTAAGATTGCGCCAACGGCATCAAAATGACGGAGGGGATTCAGTGTAACCCGTCCCGCTTCGCGGGGCGTTGGATCGCCGAGTTTGTCTGCTACAAATGCGTGGGCAGCCTCGTGAACGGTAGTCGAAATCACGATCGCAACCGCGAGCATCACCCACATCCGCCAGTCCATCGCAGCATCTGCAAGC
>JBEEMN010000076.1:0-6590 GCA_041192625.1 Armatimonadota bacterium | reverse complement strand
CGATACGTCCGCAAAATGCCGGACGGGATAGACCCCGTTCATCAGAAAGCGTCTTTGCTGCTGTGCTATAAGCAATCCAAGCATCTTCAACAGCCTGCTCCAGCTCCGCTTGCGACTCAGAGATCAAAGCTAACTCACTTAGGCGATTTGCTGACTGATCCTGATAACTGAGGACATCATCGATTGTTTGTCCATACTTTCGTAAAAGATCCTTGATCACTTGTCGACGATTGTCGAGAGTTACTACTTGATGTTCGTCAACATCAATCGAAGATGCATATCTGGTCAGGTCTCCTGATAGGTCTTCAATGGTAACGACAATCCCGTTAATCGCCTCAGGCAAGTGACCCAAGCTGGAATCCAATCCTGCTAAACGTTCTGCATCTCGGATACAGGAATACAACTGCGACTTTGTCAGCTCGGTTCCAATGCTACTCGCAAGAGTTCGGCGTTTGTCTGCATTGGATGCCAGTAAGAGCTGTTCATCTAAGGTTTCATCTTCACCAGGAATCAATGCTGCATCATTGATTTCATGGACCTGATAGGCAAGTAAATCCATTTCTCTAGCACGTTCGCGGGCGCCATTGACAACTTTTTGTAATGCCATTTCACAGCGTTGCCAATTCGAATACGTTTCCTGCACGACTTTTCGGGCAACTCGTAGTTCGGGTGATGAGTTATCAAACCACTGCATTTGACGCGTTGCTTCAAGGAGTCGCTGCTGATCATGTTGACCAGAGTTCACCACGAGCGCCGATGTCAGCTGCTTCAGATTCGAAACCGTAATAAGGACACCATTGGCGCGTGCGGTGTTCTTTCCGGAAGCAGTCAGCTCACGGTCAAGAATTAGCTGACAATCATCGATGGCGATTCCCATCTGCTCAGCAATACTCTTAACGGAATCTGGAATACAGCTTAGATCAAAACGAGCCTGTACCCGAGCGGCTGTGGCACCATGCCTAACCACATCAGGGCTCGTTCGCTCTCCAAGTGCCAAACCGAGTGCATCTAACAGAATTGACTTACCGGCACCAGTCTCACCAGTCATTACAGTAAAGGTGCCAGTGAATTCTAGGTTAGCGTGTTCTACCAAAGCGAAATTGCGAATGTCTAATTCCAGCAGCATGTTGTCCCTCTTGTCGGGTGTTTCCACTTATACTTAACGAATAAATCTATGCAAAGATGACACTTACATCACTGGATTTCGAATAGAATATCGACCGTATGCAACCATCCCCTGAGTACAACCTCCGTCGACCAAACGAACTCGGTCGAATACCAGTCATAATGTACCACTCAGTAGACGACACTCGACCTATCGACAGTCGCGGTTTAAATGTGTCATCGGCAACATTTCGTAAGCATCTGCGTTTGCTGGATGAATATGGAATGTATCCCGTCAATATGAGAGATCTGCGGTCTCACGCAGCTCTGTCCAAGGTGCCAAAAGGCATGGTCCCGGTCGTTCTGACGTTTGATGATGGTCGCCGGTCACAGTTTGTGATGCGCAGTGACGGTAGTCCCTCGTCGTCATCTGCTATCGGAATTTTTGAGCAATATATACGGGACCATGCTCCACGTTGGCAGAGGAGAGCAACGTTTTATGTGATGCCTAAGAGTATCCATAATCCGGAGCCGTTTCACCAGCCTGGTCTTGCAGCATCCAAGCTGAAGTATCTTGTAGATGCAGGCTATGAAGTGGGCAACCACACGTGGTCGCACCGGTCACTTCGGCGGATGGCAGAGACCCAGGTCGCAGCTGAGCTGATTAGGTGTTTTTATGGAATTAAAGCGCTTTGCCCCGAAGCAACGATGGACACGCTTTGCATTCCTTTCGGAGAGTATCCCCGCTTTGCATCATGGAGGCGTGTAGTAGCCAATCCCTTATCGCAAAACACTCCCATGCATTCAGCGGTTCTGATGGCATGGGGAGGACCTAGTTATTCCCCGTTTGATAAACGGTATGACAACCTACGTGTTACGCGCATTGGTGTCTCACCTAACGAACTCGAGGTCACTCTCAAGGGACTGTCTAAAAACCGGACTTGGTACGTCTCGGGTGGTGAAGAGGGTGTGCTTCACGTGCCTTCCAAGCTGACAAAATACATCGCAAGCAGTAAACTCCAGGGTCTTACGACAAGAGTGCAATAAAAAAGTGCCCGAGCATTATCGCTCGGGCACTGTAATGTTTACATCCGATCGTGTTTTACAAACCGGTCTCCGAAAGAAGGTCATTCACGACGACCGTCACGCGAGCGACTTTATCGTTATCGGCGAGATTGATCAGCTTGACGCCTTGTGTTGAACGTCCCTGTTTCTTCGCTTCTTTGACTGGGAACCGCGTTGCCTGACCATTTTCAGACATGATCAACAGACTCCGTGACTTATCCGCTGACGCAGATACGATACATGCGGCCTTGAGTGGACCTGTCTTCGCAGTGACATCTATGGTCTTCAGGCCCTTACCACCACGGGATTGAACCTTGTAGTCAATCAATCCGGACCGTTTACCAACGCCATTTTGACCAACGACGAGGAGGTCTGCATCATCTTCGGCGACATCCATAGCAACAACGATGTCATCAGGGCCGTCAAGTGTGATTCCACGGACACCACCAGATGTACGTCCTGAGCAGCGAACATCGGATTCAGCGAACCGGATGGCATGTCCACGGGATGTACAGAGGATAACGGTGCTATCGCCTGTCGTCTTGCGGACCCAGCCTAGCTCATCGCCTTCATTCAAGTCAAATGTCTGGACGCCGTTTGCGCGGATGTTTTTGAAGTCCTTCAGGTCACAGCGTTTGATCTCACCGAGTCGGCTACCCATGAGGAGGAAACCTTCGGCAGTAGCGAGGTCTCTGACACTTACATACGCCGTTACGCGCTCGCCGGATTCAACACTTAGGAGATTCCCAAGGTAAGAGCCCATGGCATTCGTGTCACGCTCGGGAACATCGTAAGCCTTCAGGCGATAAACCTTACCCTTGTCCGTAAAGAACATGATTTGCTCGTGTGTGTTTGCACGGAAAATATGCTCGATGGAGTCATCTTCTTTGGTCTTACCAGCGGATTTACCTTTACCACCGCGGTGGTTGACAGCAAAGGCCGTTAGCTTCATCCGTTTGATATAGCCACTTGCAGAAATGGTGATGAGAGTTTCCTCTTCTGCAATCATGTCCTCAGGTCTTAGGTTTTCAGCTTCCGTCGCCACGATTTCGGTACGTCGATTATCACCAAACTTATTGCGGAGGTAAACAAGATCATCCTTGACGAGTTGATCGACTCGCTTAGGGTCACTGAGGATACTCTCCAGGCGTCCGATTTCCTTCAGAAGCTCTTTGTACTCGTTTTCGATTTTGTCTTGTTCGAGTGCGGTCAGCTGTCGAAGCTGCATGTTCAGGATGGCTTCGGTCTGTGGTCCGGTAAAGCCAAACTTGGACATCAATGCCGAACGCGCCTGGTCGGTGTTAGCAGATGCTCGAATCGTCCGAATCACTTCATCTAGGTTGATGACAGCAATCTGCAAGCCTTCAAGGATGTGTGCGCGCTGCTTCGCACGATTGACTTCAAACTTCGTACGACGGGTGATGATTTCGCGGCGGTGGTCGATGTACTCCTGCAACATCCCACGCAGCCCAAGAACCTTTGGTCCTCGACCGCGTTCAACGAGCGACAGAAGGATACATCCAAAGTTGAGGCGCAGCTGAGTGTGCTTTAGGAGTTGGTTGAGGATTTTATGAGGTTGAACATCACGCTTGAGCTCAACAACAACCCGCATTTCAGACTTGTCTGTGTAGTCGTTAATGCCGGTGATGCCTTCGATTTTTTTATCACGGGCCAGCTCACCGATGTGCTCAATCAAGCGGCTTTTGACAACCTGATAGGGAAGCTCTGTGATGACAATCGCGGTCTTGCCATTCTCCATTGGCTCGAGGTGTGTCTTGGCCTGCATCGTGACCGAACCACGCCCAGTCTCGTATGCAGAAATGATTCCTCGCGTACCGTAGACCATGCCGGATGTCGGGAAGTCAGGCCCCTTGACAAACTGCATCAGATCAGGAACCGTCGCGTTTGAATTGTCAATCAGGTAGGTGATGGCATCACAGATCTCACGCAGGTTATGCGGAGGCATATTTGTCGCCATACCGACCGCAATGCCACTGGAGCCATTACAGATCAGGTTCGGGAATTTCCCGGGGAGGATCGATGGCTCACGACGTTCGTTATCATAGGTAGGAACGAAGTCGACTGTGTCCTTTTCGATGTCCTCCATCATTTCCATCGCAAGCGCCGTCAGACGGGCTTCCGTGTACCGCATCGCAGCGGGAGGATCATCATCCACCGAACCGAAGTTCCCTTGGCCATCCACCAACGGATAGCGCAACGAGAAGGGCTGCGCCATACGCACCATGGTGCCGTAGAGAGCCTGATCGCCGTGCGGATGGTAGTTGCCCATCGTTTCGCCGACGACCTTCGCAGATTTGAGGTGACGCGAGTTAGGGGACAACCCAAGCTCACGCATCGCATACAAAATACGACGCTGAACAGGCTTTAGACCATCACGAACATCGGGCAATGCACGAGACACAATCGTGGACATCGCGTATCCAAGATATGACTGACGCATCTCTTCACTGATGTCAATGGTTGGTCCATCGTATTCAGACAACCCTGAGCTTCCACCGGAAGAAGGAGGCACATTGCCACCACCATCACCGCCAGCTACATTGCCGGGCGGGTTTACAACTTCATCCGAATTTTCAATATCAGCCATATTTACCTTGGAAATCCGGCATAAAAACCCTGTTTTAATGCCAGTTTATAGTAGTGCATTTTATCGTAAATGAGGGTGAATTTCGAGGGTCGGTGAGGGTGGTTATGGATAGGATGGGTGGTCAATCCAGTGTTGAATCAGTGTTCTAGACAATGCAATCCGTGGGGGCAATTCCGGAAGTGCATCCAGTGAAAACCATCGCGCATCCGCAAGCTCAACCTGATCCCGCTTGATGGCACCAGATACCCAGCGGACACGAAACGCGACCATAAGCTGATGCGGAAACGGCCAGGGTTGCGAACCAACATAACGAACATCGGAGACCGTCACACCAACCTCTTCAAGTGCCTCACGAACACAGCACTGTTCCAGAGATTCTCCTGGTTCTACAAAGCCAGCGATAACGGAATAGCGGTTTCCCCAGCCATCCTTCTGGGCCAAGAGAGTCCGGCGGTCGTCATCCTCAATCAGCACCAGCACCGCCGGCGTAACGAGGGGATACATGACATGGCCACACCCTGAACACTTCCGACCGGTGTCCGACAGCTGTTCCATGGCACTTGCACAGCGTGAACAGAACCGTGTCCAGTCGCGGAATTCAAGTCGCTGGACGGCCAGAATAGATGCTTCAATAACCGCATTATCACCAAGTTGGAGCATATCCCGCAGACCAATCCATCCAGGCTCTTCGATCTGATCTGAAGTCTCTATGCTTCGCGATACCGCAACGATTGGGACACCATCTAATTCACCCAGTGGTATCGCATCCTGAGCTAACCCGGAACCATAGATCTCCACCGGAAACTGGCCATCAGGAATCAAGACGCGTCGGTCATTCACGCCGGCCACATAGACCGTTGCACCCTCGGCAATTAGGCATCCAGCGTTACGCATAAACTCCATCAGAACACCTGTCCACCTTTGAAAGCGAGTAATCCAAATGCACTATCAATCTGCACGACTTTTTCAAACCCTGCTTCACTCAAGCGGCGCTTGGTTCCACGCATCATTGTTGAGCCATTTCTTGACTCTGGTGAGCCGATGTAGTGGAACAACACACCCTTACGCGACAGAAGTCGGAGGAGTTCAGCGTAGAAGGTTTTGCTGTAGAGGTCACCTGCGATTTGAACCGTTGGAGGGTCATGGAAAATGACATCGTATGAACCAGATGGCTGACTTGTCACAAAGGAGAGACAGCTTTCATTGACAACGGTGATGTTTGGAGATGTGTAGAGTGGTGCACTCCATGGGGAGGCATGATGAAGGTCGCATACAGCAGGATCCACTTCGAGCGTTGTGATCCGTACCGCTCGCTTTGCAGCGCTTAGCGTTACATATCCCAAGCCACACGTCGTGTCCAAGATACGGCCATAGACACGTGGAACTGCATTTACCATCGCCAAGCTCGAAGCCCATGGGTCGATGCCTTTGTGGCGATGCATCGGAAATCCGCCAACCATGAGAGCAGGCGTCCCTGTTTCCGTGGCGTACAGCCCTACCTGAAGCTTTGTGGATGGACTAAAGGAGACCTGTTTATGCCAACCATCCCCATCGTAGAGGAAGTAACCGTGCGCCGGCCTTGCCATACGCTCCAGGTCCTCGAGACTCACGCTAACATCTGAATCTTGCAGGTAGCATCCAGTTTCGAGAATGTCGACCGCTGCAGTAGCGCCATCGGGACCGATCAGTCGCTCAATCACCGTTTCGCCGGTAAGGATCGCGGCCAGAATCCGCTGGCAGTCATAGCCAGTTAGAAATGTCATGGAGTAAGTGTACAGGTAAAAAAAGGGGGCACTGCTCTAGCAGTGCCCCG
>JBEEMN010000075.1:0-6600 GCA_041192625.1 Armatimonadota bacterium | reverse complement strand
AGGCTAAATCGGAAGCTCTGTTTGAAGCGGAGGATTCTCATCCGATGCAGCGGTTAGTTTCCGCACAAGCTGGAGCAAGTCGCCTCGCTGATAGGCTCCCTTGGTCAGGATGTCAGCGACATGGCCATTGAGGCGTTTGTGATCATCCGGGGTAAGCGACTTACTCGTGAGCACGACAACAGGGATATCTTCACAGCCCGGCTCAGCCCGTAGCTGATCGGAGAAGGTAAATCCGTCCATCACCGGCATCATCAAGTCAAGAACCACCAGCGCCGGGCGACGCTGACGGACTTGCTGGAGAGCAGCTTCGCCATTTGCGGCCACATCGACGGTCCAGCCATCCCGCTCAAGCAGGCGGCGAACAAGCTCACTACTAGCGGTATCATCTTCGACCACCAGAATCGGTGCAGGCGTCTCGCATTCCGTGAGGCGTTCCAAGAGCGTGTCGAGGCGGTTCCAGTCGATAGGCTTGGTGAGACAATCTGTCGCTCCAAGTGCCATCCCGATTTCCTTGTTTTCCACAACTGAGAGCATGACGACAGGAATCTCTGCGAGCACGGTGTCAGCCTTCAGCGCTGCTAGAACCTGCCAGCCATTCATCTGAGGCATCATCACATCAAGGGTGATGACGTCCGGCTTTACGGTCCGGGCCAGTGCGATGCCTGCTTCCCCACTGCTGCACGTTACGACGCGGTAGCCATCCCGACTAAGGGAGCGCTGAATAAGATCAAGAGCTTCTATATTGTCATCGATGGCCAGAATCGTCCCACGAGAAGCATAGATGCTTGCCTGCTGTGCAATGCCTTCGGCAGGGGAAGACAAAGAAATCATGGAAGGAGTTCCATCCGCATCGCATTGCACAATACGCGGCAGCTCGATGGTAAAGGTGCTGCCTTCTCCAAGTTGGCTGGCTACCCGGATGTCGCCGCCCATCATCTGGCAAAATTTACGCGAGATGGTCAGTCCGAGACCGGTTCCGCCGTACTTACGCGTCGTGGATGAATCAGCCTGCACAAAGGCCTGGAAGAGGCGGCCTAGCTGATCTTGAGTCATCCCGATTCCGCTATCCGACACTGCCATCACAATCTGCTCTACGCCACTGCGAATGGTTGTCGATATCTCGAGACGGATTTCACCACCATCCGTAAACTTACATGCATTGCTCAGCAGGTTGAAGAGGGTCTGTCGGACCTTTACGACATCTGCGATCATCATCCCAATACCGTCCGGGCACGTCACCACTAGTGTGTTGTTGTTACGGCTGATGAGTGGCTGAATCATAGCGATGACATCATCAATGGTGCTCCGAATTGAGAACGACTCCATGAAGAGCGTCATTTTGCCGGCTTCGATTTTAGAAAGATCGAGTATGTCGTTTATAAGGGCTAGGAGGTGTTTGCCTGCTGCGCGGACTTTTTCCAGGTCTGGCACAAAGTCTTCCGGTTTAAGGTCAGCCGCCTCTTCGATCAGCATTTCGCTGTAGCCGATGATGGCGTTCATCGGGGTTCGCAGCTCATGGCTCATGTTCGCGAGGAAGGCGGTTTTGGTTCGACTCGCCTCCAGGGCTTCATCCCGTGCCGTGATCAGCTCGGCATTCATCCGCTCATTGTCATGCTCGGCGCGCAGACGTTGCAGAGCCATGCCGATCTGGCTGCCCACGGATGTCAGAAAGGACATCCAACGCACAGCCCACTGTGTTTCCGTTGCGTTGATCGTTAGAAGGAGTGTGCCAATGGTTCTTCCCGAGGTGATTACTGGGATAGAGATGATTTGAAGACCGCTGGTCTCACCTGGAGTTGAATCCACCGGGCTAACGGGCATCTCATTTTGAGTAGTGAGCTCGTTCGTTCGAATCTGGATGGCGGCGGTAAGTGCCAGGCCATCGGTAGCTTCAAGCTCAGCGGCAACCCGCTGCCAGAGGACATCTTCTCGGCGTTCCTCCTGCAGGATGCTATCGAGGCGGCGCTGGAGGTCGAGTTCTTCACCACGTTTGACGAGGCTGTCTTCGCGTTCACGGGCTTCTTCGAGCTCTGCAACCAGCATCGCCGCATAGACGTTGGCATCGGCGAGCGACTCGACTTGTTTTCGCAGCTCACCATTTTCAGCCCGCAGGGCGTCAAGCTCAGCTTGAAGGGTTGCGTTGTCCCGGAGTTCAGACATTGGGGCTAAAAGACCACTGTGTTCACAGAAGCCATCCGGCTCGCGATGAGCCCGAGGCCAACTCTGGTGATCTGTGCTGGCAGGATGCGTTTGCCATCGGTCCCGAGTGGGACGGGGCAGTAGTTCTCGATGCACGTGCTGCACGCTTCAAGGGTTACTCCGGACTCTGCGAGGAGGTCTTTGAGCTCGGCGATGGATGGAAAACCAGGCACTGGATTGTCATGTCCTACGGAATCGCTTGCCCAGTACGCTCCGAGCATCGAGAAGACGACCGTCACTTGCGTGCCCATTTGTGCAGCGGCGAGTGCAGCGGAAAAGCCGAGGACAACTTGGTGTACATTGGCAGTGCCGCTTGAAATGATGATTTGGAGGTCGGGTTCCTGCGCTGTTGATGATTCATCCATGGAGTGGGAAGGTTCCTAAACGAAGAGCGTGATTTTGGACTTGGCAGCATCCCCGAGGTAGGTCGCAACCCCACCGTAGTCGATGTCATCGAGGAGCTCAGCGCGGGTGACACCCATTACTCCCATCGACATTTCGCAGGCAACCATTTTGATGCCCAGTTCTTGTGCGAGAGCGATCATGTTAGGAAGGGATTCGATGTTCCGCTGTGCCATCAGGTACTTGAAGAATAGCGGCCCCATACCAGCCATATTCATCCGGCTGGTGGGTACAGCGTGCGGACCATTTGGCAACATCATGGCGACCATCTTCTCCCCGACGGCCTTTCCAGAGAACGTCTTGTCCTTCCGCAGAGCGGTGAGCCCCCAGAAGGTAAAGAACATCGAGACTTCCATCCCCATCGATGCTGCACCGACGGCGATTGTAAATGCTGCGAAGAGTGTGTCCATTTCCCCACTGAAGACGACAAGTGTGGCGCGGTCTTCCGGGCAGTTTTCAGACAGTGTGCCAACGGTTCCCTGGATGGACTTGAGGGACGCTTCGACATCCGCGAGGCGAGCATTGACCTTTTGGTCAACAAGTTGATTTACGAGGGCGATGAGCTCGGACTGCGAGATGGTGATGTTATCGCCCATGTCAGCTGACTTTTTCAATGACTGCGACTTGGATGCCATCCGTGTCAGTAAACGATGTCAGCTTTTGGTTCATTTTTCGAACCCACGCTTCGACATCCGCTTTGAACGATGGATCTGATGCCGTTACTGTGAGGGTAACGCCTGTTTGCAGCTCTTTCATCGCGCGGGAAATCTTGACGATGGGCATTGGGCAGTTTAGCCCTTTGCAATCGAGGTCCACATTACTCATAGCAAGACCATCTTACCCCACGGAAAAAATACTTGGAACGTTATACGGCGTACAGGGGTTGTATGGGATGTGACGGTGTTGCACCGCAATGATGTTGGAAACAGGATGATGAAAACTATGAAATTGTATACCGCTGTAATCGCTGGCTTGTTGCTCGCAGTTTCCTCGACGGCTGCTAAGGCAGAAGATATTGTTGGAATCGCTGCTGGAAATAAGGACTTCTCGACCCTCGTTACTGCAGTCAAGGCTGCTGGACTTGTTGAGACCCTTCAGGGTGAAGGTCCATTCACCGTTTTTGCACCAACAAATGCTGCATTTGCAAAGCTTCCAAAGGCAACCCTCGAAGCGCTCCTCAAGGACAAGAAGGCCCTCACAGCAATCTTGACCTACCACGTCGTTGCAGGCAAGGTAATGGCTGCTGACGTTGTAAAGCTCAAGGATGGCACCAAGGTCAAGACCGTAAACGGCGCAGAAGTCAAAATCGGCACCAAGAAGGGCGTCAAAGTCAACGACTCCAACGTTGTCAAGACCGACATCGAAGCAAGCAATGGCGTAATCCACGTCATCGACACCGTCTTGATCCCTAAGGCCAAGAAGTAGTCCTAACTGGGCGAAGGTCCATGACAAGCCCCCACTGGTTTATTCAGTGGGGGCTTTTTGTTACTTAAGTCGAAAGTGATTGTGAATCAATGCCTGTCGCCAACAAGTAGCGGCCGAGTAACTTGATAGTGATTTCTAAGTATGCAGCTGCTACGTGAGCTCGGATGAAGTTAACAGGCTTTCATTGGATGAGGGCGACCAAGAGTGGCCACAGTCTCTCTTGGTTTGTTCCCGATGGATGTTCCCAACGCAAATGAAAGACTGTACTCCCGTTGTTGAGAGCAAACTCATCGTTGTGGTTTACGAACCTTGCCTCTAGAGTTGCGGCTGAGTCGTAAGAGAACAACGCGGCATACCAGATGTCAAGCAATGAAAAGAGCCGCCCTCCATTTCTTGAGAGCGGCTTCGTCGTTATGGATCGAGCCTATTGTTCAATGCTTTCAACCTACTCAACGACTAGAGCCTTTAGGATTACGGATAAGTCGTAAGAGAACAACGAGGCCTACCAGATGTCAAGCAAAGAAAAAGCCGCCCTCCATTTCTGGAGAGCGGCTTTAGCTTGATTGTGCCAGCTTACTTTACAAAGCTTGCCTTGAACTCTACAATCGCAGCCTTCAGGGTTGCGGCTGTGTCATCCGAGAAGTCCTTGGACTGTGCAATCACGACAGGAACTTCAGGGTACTTGTCATGCACGTGTGCAAGCAAGCCCTTTTCGAAGGCCCGGACTTGGTCGACAGGCAGGTCATCCAGGAAGCCCTGGGTTGCTGCATAGATCGAAATAATCTGGTCTTCCACCTGGAATGGTGCGTACTGATTTTGCTTGAGAAGCTCGGTCAGGCGCTGTCCACGGGAAAGCTGCTGTTGGGTCGACTTGTCGAGGTCGGATGCGAACTGGGCGAATGCCTGTACCTCACGGTACTGAGCAAGTTCCAGCTTGATGCGTCCGGCGACCTTCTTCATAGCCTTGATCTGTGCATTACCACCAACACGGGATACCGAGATACCCACGTTGATAGCAGGACGGATACCTGCGTTAAAGAGGTCGGACTCGAGGAAGATCTGTCCATCGGTGATGGAAATGACGTTCGTTGGGATATACGCGGAAACGTCACCAGCCTGTGTCTCGATGATTGGGAGTGCGGTCAGCGATCCACCGGAGTGTGGATGCTTACGAACTTCCAAGTCAGCTGCGTTTGGAAGAGCTTCGAGAGCCTTCTTTGCAGCCTTTGGTCCAGCTTCACCTTCGTAGACGTTTCCATCCACACTGGTCATAGTGTCTGCAGGTGCGCCCTTAGCAACGATGAGGAAGTCCTCACGCTTCTTAGCAGCACGCTCCAGAAGGCGGGAGTGGAGATAAAAGACGTCGCCGGGATACGCTTCGCGTCCTGGTGGGCGTCGTAGGAGGAGGGAAACTTGGCGGTATGCAACTGCCTGCTTTGAAAGGTCATCAAAGATGATCAGCGCATGGCGTCCGGTTTCCATAAAGTATTCGGCCATCGCAGCGCCTGCGTAAGGTGCGAGGTACTGGAGGGATGCCGGGAAGGATGCCGGTGCGGAAATGATGGTTGTGTATTCCATCGCTCCGTTAGCACGAAGGCTCTCTACGACTTGGCGTACAGTGGATGCCTTTTGTCCGATAGCGACATAGAAACAGAAGACATCTTTGCCCTTCTGGTTGATAATCGTATCGAGTGCGATTGCGGTCTTACCAGTTTGGCGGTCACCAATGATGAGCTCACGTTGTCCACGTCCGATTGCAAGCATTGCATCGATTGACTTGACACCGGTGTACATCGGTTCCTTGACTGGCTGACGGTCTACAACACCAGGAGCTTTGACTTCCAGGTTGCGACGACCAGCAGGAACGATTGGACCACCATCATCCAATGGGTTTCCAAGGGTATCGACAACACGTCCGACCAGTCCTTCGCCAACGGGCACATCGATGATGCGTCCAGTTCGCTTGACCAGGTCACCTTCGCGGATGCCGGTATCGCTGCCGAGCAGGATAGCACCAACGTTGTCGGCTTCGAGGTTCAAAGCAACGCCCATGACGCCACCGGGGAACTCGAGGAGTTCCGAAACGGCGACTTCACTGAGTCCGTAAATACGTGCTACGCCGTCACCGACTTGTAGAACGGTGCCGACGCCCTCTTCAGGGACATCCTTGCGGTAATTGTCCAGCTCTTGTTCAAGGATGCTGGCGACTTCATCGGGTCTTACTGCCACAGTAGTGTCTTCCTTGGTTACTTACTGCGCGACGAGCGCGCCGGTAGTGTTGATCAGCTGCTCGCGCAACCGTTCGATTTGTGAGCGAACTGTGCCATCAAGAATGGTGTCACCAATCCTGACGCTGACTCCGCCCATCACGGATGCATCCACAGTTTCGTGGATTTCAATGTCTTTGCCGGTTCGCTTTTCAAGTACAGCTTCGAGTGCCTTTCGCTGCGCATCGGTGAGCGGTACCGCCGTCACCACTTCAGCTGCAGCGATGTTCTTGTACTCACGTACAAGGGCAACGAACTCAGCAATCACTAAACGGAGGGTGTTGATGCGGTCCTTGTCAATCAATAG
>JBEEMN010000074.1:0-6613 GCA_041192625.1 Armatimonadota bacterium | reverse complement strand
GGTGGTCAGGCTGCCGCTGAAGAGCTGAAGGTCCCCTTCCTCGGTGAGCTTCCTCTAGATATGCCAATGCGGCGTGCTGGGGATGACGGTGAGCCGATTTTGATGACGCATCCGGATTGTGACCAGGCCGTTTTCATCAAGGAAATCGCGGGCAAGCTTGCACGTCAGATTAGCATCGAAAGCCGTAAGTTCAGACCACTCAATGTTGTCTGAAACAGCTAATCTGAAGGGTTGCTAGTTCCAAGCAAATCATCCGCAATGGATGTTGCAATGTCCTTAGCTTCGTTATCAGCCTCCGTTGATGCAGCACGCACATCGGAGGCTGCTGGTTTAACACCGCGGAGGTAATAAGCTTCGGCCACCTTACCAACCGCTACGGTTCCCGACCACGCGATAACGCCCTTAAGGACGACACCTGCCCCGGCGGGAACCCAGCCCGCAGCTTGTCGAGCGACGGTACGCCAGCCAAATGCTGCTCCAACCGTCGACAAGATTTCTTTGACTTGTGTTGTAATCCCCGGTCGCTGTCCGTAGATAGCCCCTATGCGAAGGACCATCATCGTCTGATTTTTCGTCAGGACAATGAGATCAGCAAACGACGACCCGGGAAGAAACGGTGCGGTGATTGGCAGTATGCCGGGCACTGCCGAAAGCATTGAAAACTGTAGATTTGCCAATGCGACGCTCTTGATGACCCATCCGGCAGCGGCCCTGCGCAGACCTGGGAAGCGGCGCCCAAGCGCAACCGCGATGTCCGGTCGAAGCTCCATCATTCGCTTCGCACAGGCATCAAACGTACCGGAAAACGAAATGCTTGCCGCATCCCGCATCCCAAGCAAGGTTGTTCCTGGCGTTACGTACAACCTGAATGCATAGATTCTGGATGTGGCAGCATCCGGGGGTTCTGCATAATGAACGACGTAGCGGCTCGCGTTATCACCATCACAAAGCAGCGCGATGGTAGCCTGACAAAGGGCTTCATCCCCAATCACTGCAATCCGCGCTTCGCGCATTGCTTCGGTCGTTACGACACGCGGGCTTACTTCGGACACAATCCTCCACCACGACATTGCTGTGCCAGCGTGATCAGTCCAGAGCATTCCCATGTGTGATTATCTTCCCAGTGACATGTAAGGCGCCCGCGAGTGGTCCATCAGCTCACGAACCTGAGGTAGCATCCCAGGATCTGCATCGTAGAGCCATTCGTTCAATGCAGCGGGATCGATTTCCTCACGTTCGCTTTCAAGGAGTCGGCGAACAATGCCTTTGTCACATCGCTTTGAAAGATCATCAATCGTAGATATATCTGGGTGCAAGGATGTCCGACGGTCCCAGCGCTGTTTGCCATCTGATTCTTCGTTGCTATCGAAAGCAAAACACCATGTGTAGAACAGCTGATAGACCGTGGAGTTGACCGATTCCCATGGAACGCCAGGTCGTTCAGCCTCAAACCACGCATGAAGACGGTCTTTTGCTTCCTTGAGACTCACGGGTTCAACATGATCTGCCCGGAACATCGCAAACAGTGTGTCCAGAACGGCTTTGCGATCAACGTACGGTACGTGGCGAAAATTCAGGTCACGGAGAACGGTGCGGTAGCGTTCAGCGAGCGGAGAAAATGTAAGTGGTTGTGGCAATGACTTGGCAAGGTCGACATAGGCTTCCGCCCACGTTAGCCCCATAGCTGCCGACAGCGTAGTAGGGCAAACGATAAACCCAGCGGCTTCATCGGCGACCAAGCGAATTTCCCGGCCATAGCGACTCAGGAAGGCAGCGAAGGTTCCACAGCCAAATTGTGATTCTAGGAACCCCGGACAGGCCGCTTCCACGGCGCTTCTCAAGTCACGTAGAGGCACTGGGACATTGCCACAGGCATCCATGGCATCCGCGATCAACCGAGGCGGATCTGCAACAATACTGGTACCGGATGTGCCCCGAGGGTTGACCCATTGGCGATCAACGATGTCATCGTAGTAGATGAAGGCATCGCATGCTTTGGCAAGGTATGCACTTGAGTTTGCGCGTACGCCGAGGCCAATCACGTGGCGGCCGAGCTCTCGTAGCTTCATCACCAGAGGCGTGAAATCACTGTCTCCAGACACAATCGCCACATGAGTGATTTCAGAGTGACGGAGCGCAGTTTCCATCGCATCGATAGCGATACGAATGTCCGCCCCATTCTTACCGCGTTGTGTCAGGTGAAATGTCTGGACCGGCTCCGTTGCATTGTCTAGGAGGTCACTGCGATAGTCGCGACAGTAACCCCAGTCAGCGTAGGCACGTTTAACAATTATCCGTCCGTTGGTGCTATCCAAAATGGCTTGGAGCATACGGTGAATATCGACACGGGAAGGCTCGAACTGTTCTTCTATGCTTCGACGAATATTGTCGAAGTCAATGAAAACAGCAACTTTGACATCTGGTGCGACTCTATCCATTACTGTGTTGCGGGCTTCTTAAACTTATTACGCAGCTTCGTAAATGAAAGTTCGCCACGTCCAAAGATTCCCTGTGGGCGGACGAGCATCATCACAATCAAAAGGAGTGCGTACGAAACCAGACGGTATTGGTTGAACTGCGCTCCAAGTGATGAGCGAAGAATCTCGGGAAGCGCTGTCAGGACCAGTGCACTGATGATGCTTCCGGTAACCGACCCAAGTCCGCCGAGGACAACGATGGTTACGAAGTCAAACGAGCGTACGAAGTTGAAGCTGCTGATGAGAATCGTCTGCTCGTAGTGCGCAAAGAGTGCTCCACCAACGCCTGCAAAGAACGATCCGATGACAAAAGCATTGACTTTGGTTCGGGTTGTATCGATCCCTACGGCTTGCGCGGCAACTTCATCCTCACGGACGGCAAGGTACTGCAGACCGGAAATAGAGAAGCGCAGGTTCCGCGCGAAGAGAATCACTACGATTGCAACACCAAAGACCCAGAAGAAGTTTGTGATGGCAGGAACGGAAACGCCGATGTCGAGGTTTCCGCTGAAGCCACGTGGTCCGCCAACAGTATCGTTGTTTTCGACGATCACACGGATGATTTCGCCAAAGCCAAGCGTAACGATTGCAAGGTAATCACCACGAAGGCGTAGACTAGGCAATCCAACAATGTAGCCAATCAACGCAGCCGCGAGGCCACCCGCGAGCATCGATGCAAGCATCGGACCCGCGCCAACCGCCAGCGACATCCAGCCAGTTCCAATCTGACCATCTTTCGGCAGATGCCCAAAAATGTCATTGTGGCCATAGACAGTCAGGGCTGCACCGACGTATGCACCAACGGCTTGAAAGCCGGCATGCCCAATCGAAAACTGTCCAGTGAAGCCATTGATCAGGTTTAGAGAGACTGCCATGATGACGGCAATCCCGGACAGCATCAGTACCCGGTAGACGAGGTCATCCATGTAGATCGGAAGAATCACCGATAGTGTTGCCAACACACCAAGAATGGCGAGTGCGATGACATAGTTGATAGGTTTTGTCATCTCAGACTTTCTCCGGTGTGTTTTTGCCAAGAAGCCCTGCAGGGCGAATCAAAAGAACTAGAATCAAAATCAGGAATGCAACGGCATCCGTCCAGCGACTCGGGTCAAAATCGATAGCACCCAGTTTGATATGCGGTGCACCTTTGATGAACGATTCGGAAATGCCCATCAGAAGTCCACCGAGCATCGCACCAGGAATCGATCCAATTCCCCCCACGACCGCCGCGACGAAGGCCTTTAGGCCCATCTGCACGCCCATAAGCGGTAACAGACTCTTAAACGTCAACCCGCCAAAGAGCACACCACCGGCGGCAGCAAGTGCAGCACCAATGCTGAAAGTAAACGCGATGACATTATCTGTCGGAATACCCATGAGTCCAGCAGCATCGAAGTCATGCGACACCGCACGCATCGCCTTGCCCATTTTGGTACGTTGAACGATGTACCAGAGCACTGCAACGAGGATTGCCGACACGATGACCATCACGAGCTGGTGCTTGGAAATGGTGATGCCACCGGCTTGAATCGTCGATTCAGGCCCGGATGGCAAAATCTCTGGATAGAACTTTGGGTTTACGCCGAAGACGAATGGTAGCTGTGCGGCGCCTTCAATGAACAATGACACACCAATAGCGGTGATCAAAGCCGTCAATCTGGGGGCGCGGCGAAGGGGACGATACGCAAATCGTTCAATCAACAGCCCAAGCAATACACAGGCGGCCATCGCAATAAACAGTACCGGCAGCAGCTGAACAAGCCCTGCAAACACCGTTTTTTGTGCCGATACCTTCAGCCAGCCACAAGCGTAAAAGCCTACGAATGAGCCAACCATGAAGACATCCGAGTGCGCAAAGTTAATCAAGCGGAGGACGCCATACACCATGGTGTAACCCAGAGCAATGAGGACGTAGACACTGCCGAGCTGGATGCCGTTAATGAGAATTTGGAGAAACTGGTCCATAAATGGTCAGCGGGCAGTGATCATTACCACTGCCCGCATTGCCTTTCTACTGCTTTGGTTCGATTGTCTTCGTGTAGACGAACTTGTCACCCTTGACCTGGACAACTACGCCAGACTTGTTAGCGTTACGATTTTCATCTAACGTAATCCGTCCGGTAACCGCATCGTAGTCTTTTGTCTCAGCAAGTGCTTGGCGAACCTTCGCGCGCTCAAATGACCCTGCGCGCTTGATTGCATCGGCAAGAATCATCATCGCATCGTAGCCCTGCGCTACAAGCGCTGCTGGCTCCTTGCCCTTGGACTTCTTGTAGGCAGCTACAAAGTCTTGGACACGCTTGGATGTTTCGCTCGCAGAGTAGTGGGTCGAGAAGTACGAACCTTCCAGTGCTCCACCTGCACCACCAGCACCCTTGACAAGCTCGGATGAATCCCAGCCATCACCACCCATGAGAGGCGCTTTGATGCCAATCTCACGTGCCTGACGTGCAATCGTTCCGACTTCCCCGTAATAACCTGGAATAAAGACACCATCTGCATTGGCTGTCTTTACCTGCCCAAGCTGCGAGCGGAAGTCAGAATCCGATGCCTTATAACTAACATCGGTGGCAATCTTGCCGCCCATGGCAGTGAATTCCTTGATGAACGCATCCGCAAGGCCGACAGAGTAGTCTTGGGAAGGATCACGCAAAACAGCCACATTCGTGAGTTTCAACTCATCTTTGGCGAACTTCGCCATGATGTAGCCCTGGAATGGGTCGATGAAACAGATACGGAAAATGTAATCGCCGACTTTGGTGACATCCGGGTTGGTCGATGAAGGGGAAATCATCGGAATACCCGCGCGCTGATATTCAGGTGCAGCGGTCTTGGACCGGCTGGATGCAACCTCACCGAGAACAGCCACAATGTCGGAATCCGATGCGAACTTAACCGCAACGGTCTTTGCTTCCTCAGGCTTTGACTGGTCATCCTGCAGCTCAACCGCCACTGGATATTTCTTTCCAGCAACATCGATTCCGCCCGCAGCATTGATCTCAGCAACCGCATACTGAATGCCAGCATCCGACTCTTGGCCAAACGTTGCGGTTTCACCCGTCATGGATGAGAACTCACCCACTTTAATCGTCTTGACATCAAGGTTTTGAGTAGCCTTCGTGGATGTTTCACCCGTAGCTCCGCCGTCTTTGGGGGCCTTACAGCCACCAACACCGATTGAGACCAACGTCGCAACCGCGAGGGCGGACATCCACCCGACACGTACCGTACTGTTCATATCCGTACCTCCTGAAAACACCTGACACTTACCCATTAATGTGGGTCAGTGCATCTTCCAGCGACTCCATAATTATCAACACCGTACTAAGACCGGTGATTTCAAACACCTTACGTTGCGATGCACGGGGCACCGTCAACACATAAAATCCCTGCTCTGTAACCAAACGCTTGTGGACCGCTACCAACATCCCCAAACCTGTTGAGTCGATGTAGGAGACATCCGAAAGGTCAATCACAAACCGCACCGTACCTGCATCGATGACCTTATCCAGATGTTCCCGAACCCGAACTGCTTGATCTATGTCAAGCTCGCCAGATATCCGGACAACCGGAACATCGGAGGTGGTTTGTATTTCAATGCTGATTTCAGCCATGCGTCATACTTTCCGTGCGTTTTGCACCGTATGCAGAGTGATTCCCGCTAGTATACCAAGCGCAATCAAGGTGAAGAACAATCCGATGCGAAAACTCGCTGGATGATAAGCGATCTGTCCTGTTCCTGAAACAAGTAGCTCACCGTCAGATTCAGACTCCGAATCAATCACCGCTTTCCCGCTCACGACCTTCCAACCAGCTGCCCGTAATACCTGAATGCGAACTCTATCCTTCTGGCTGACCGGATGTACATCCCATCCATTCGTGACACGGCTCACCGACGCTGCCTGCTCACCGTTGTTGTTTGGAAGCTTTGATATTGTCCCTGAGGAAGTTACTACATCCGTTACACCAAGTCCCGATAACTCAGCCAAGTTCGGCAATCCACCGTTGCCTCCTTCACCGGGATTCCCCATCTCCGGCATCATTCCTGCCCCCATGTTTGGCATGATTGGCATTCCATTTTCATCAAACTTCAGACCTGAAGTGAAGATATATATGATGATGGTGATAAAAAT
>JBEEMN010000073.1:0-6637 GCA_041192625.1 Armatimonadota bacterium | reverse complement strand
AGCCAGGTCCGATTACCAACCGCGTCATTGGTGCCTTCCGGGCTCATGTAAAAGTCTCCGGTTTGGTGATTGATTAATTGTGGCGACTGAAAACTATACAAATGCTGTCCTTGTTATCCATGGTGGCGCCGGAATAATCACTCGGGAACAGCTGGGTGAGCGGGAGCAGGACTTCCATGATGTCCTCACAGCGGCACTTTCGCGTGGTTACGATGCCTGGAAGGCCGGACGTTCATCGGTAGATATCGTAACAACCGCGGTAAGCCACCTTGAGGACTCGCCTCTGTTCAACGCTGGTTGTGGGAGTGTACTCACGCACACGGGCACGGTTGAAATGGATGCTGCCGTCATGCGCGGCAGTGACTTGGCGGCGGGTTCTGTGACACAGCTCACAACCGCGCGCAACCCCATTATGGTCGCGCGACATGTCATGGAATGCAGTCCGTTTGTGATGTTAGCCGGGGCTGGAGCAGACCAATACGTAGCTGAGAATACGCTGGCCCAAGAGTCCCAGTCCTACTTCATCACGCCAGCTCGGCAGTACCAGCTGGACCAACAACGGGCATCCGGGACAATTTCGCTTTCCGAGGACAACAAGTTTGGAACAGTAGGGGCGGTTGCCGTTGATGACCGCGGCGATATCGCTGCTGCCACCAGTACAGGCGGAATGACGAACAAGCATTACGGCCGGGTTGGTGATTCTCCAATCATCGGTGCCGGTACCTATGCTGACAACAGATCCTGTGCTGTTAGTGCAACCGGCCACGGCGAATACTTCATCCGTACAACCTGCGCAGCATCGATCGCATCTAGGATCCGATGGGGCTCTGAATCCTTACATGATGCATCCGAGGCTGTTGTCTGTGATGAGCTGATGACGCTCGGCGGAAGCGGCGGCATCATTGCACTGCAATCAGACGGAACCGGCGTCGCTACCATCAACTGCTCTGGGATGTATCGCGGGGTTGTTACAACATCGGGTGATGTATACATAGCCATCTTTGAAACCGGTTCAGGCAGCTGGAAGAATATTGCATGATGAGAGCCTTTACGCTAATCGAGCTGCTGGTTGTCATCGCAATAATTGCAATCCTTGCTGCAATCCTTTTCCCGGTGTTTGCATCGGCGCGTGAAAGTGCACGTTCCACCGCATGTCTGTCGAATATGCGTCAGATTGGTCTAGCGGTTGGGATGTACGTAAATGATTACGATGAATGCTTTCCTGATCGACGCGACCTCAAAAT
This sequence comes from Armatimonadota bacterium, assembly GCA_041192625.1. Taxonomy (GTDB): domain Bacteria; phylum Armatimonadota; class Armatimonadia; order Armatimonadales; family Armatimonadaceae; genus CAIRTT01. Next base: position 5,393 of record JBEEMN010000073.1, on the reverse strand, counting down.
CGTTCCTGCACAGCGCCCCTGGGCACCATCATGGCCGCCCTCTGATCCACGTTGTGGCTGGGCTGCAATCATCCTCAATCCGTATATAAAGTCAACATCACTGTTCACTTGCCCATCGGGAATCGGGAAGTTTGCGAATCGAAAGCAAGTGCTTGAAGCAACACCGTTTGGTGTTACTACGTACTGGATGTGGCGATTTGACAGGCCGGATCAACCTGTGCCTCTCGACAATCTCTGGGGCAAGCCGATGGTAGGTGCGTTGTCTGACCTAGTTATGGCAGGGTATCCGGATTCCGATGCATCCATCGAACTATTGGTTGACCCATATTTCCCAAAAACAATTCCATCCGTTGCCAGTGATATGAAGGGACTAACGCCGCATCGTGGTGGTAGAAACCGTATTTTCCTGGACTTTCATGCCAAGTGGATGCGGGACAGCAGGACAGATTAGCCATGAGTATGCGCATCAAGCTGGCATCCGTACGTGTCTACGACCGCCTGAAGGAACGCCCCGGCGCATCGTCCCGGCAATCTGGCGCACGTGATCGTGATCTGTTAAAGGACATTGAGCAGCGCCTGCGCGAGCTAATCTCTGATGGTCGCCTTAATGCTAACTGGGATCAAAACGGACAAGTGTATGTCTTTATGTCCGATATTGACGCCCTGATGCGCGCCGGTCTCCTCGATGAGCTCATCTATCGTCTTTAGCTAAGCTCTTGTTTGTATGCCACAACGCGCTCCTCTACGATCAGGGTCGTGGCTTAGAATTAAGCGGCAAGAGCTGCACACCCAGCGAGACCAGCTCCGATATGACGAGAATAACGCATGCTGTCGGGAGCGCAGGAAACTGACTCGCCCGCGCAAGCCAGAGACAACCTACGAGTGTGACGATGCTAACGACCATCCCGGCAGAAACGAGAAGGCTTTGTTTCTTGTAAGCAAGAATTCCTCGATGCGCGGAAAGAAGTGACGTACTCAATGGTAGTCCGATACACCACGGAAGCGCATGCTCGAGTGCAACGCGAATCTCACGGTTGCGACCATCTAGGTTGAGGACTTTCTCAATACCCTGCATCAGGGCGGGGACCACACAAATTAAAACCACGACTGCAGATGTAAGGACTCCGACAAAGATTGCGAAGAGCCAGATGCCGCGCTCAGTCGATCGTTTTTGCTTAAGTCTCCCGACCGCAAGTTCCTGAACACTGATGCCCCAGCCACGAAGCTCAAGAACAATCCCAAAAAGCACAGGCCAGACGGCAAGACTGACATAGCTATCGGGTTTTCCTGCGAGAAACTGGCTGACGACGGGTTGTACGATTAGGCCAAGCAGCGATGTGGCGGCGAGAGGCGTATGAAACCGAATGAGTTTTCGCATCAGTGTGGATGCGTCGCTTCCACAGGAGACATTGGTAACCAACTTCACCGCGGGCTTCGAGACAACCGTCACGTAAACACTCTCGACGAGAACACCAACCATGATGGCTGTTGCGGCAATCGCAGCTCCACCGACGTTTACAGTTCGCGCCATGGTTACCGTGGTCAAGAAAATGGCAGTGAGGCGGAGCAATGTTCCGTGAACGAGGCGCTGAGCTTGTCCTTGATGAATGAGGATGCCTTGCAGAAAGCGTCTCCAGCCGATGGCAGCTGACCAGAACAACATGATGCGAAGTGGGTTTCGCGATGCTTCAACCGTCTCCATCGGAAAGCCAAGCCACCCATGTGCCACGATGTCAAGCAGGGGAGTCCATCCCGCGAGAAATGTCAGAACTGTGCAGTACCAACACAAGATAATGGTGAGTTTGCGGGTTACCGCATAGGTCTCCGCGGAGTGCACGAACGCGAGACTGGATGCAAGCAGCATGATCACCGGGCTCTCAATGCACAGAGAGAGCTGCATCGTCAACCCCCAAGCGCGGAGCTGCCTGGCAGAGTCTGGTAATCCGGCAATCGTGGATGAAAACAATGGTGCCTCAAGCACCATCAGCTGAAACGCTAAGGCAAGTGGCAGGTACGCAAGAAAAATCCGCCGAAATGCCTTGAGCATTGCGGCGGATTTCTGTTTATTGGGCAGTGTGGATGTCAGCCTGAGACCTTGACCAGAGCAGGGCGGAGGACTCGCCCGCCAATCTTGTAGCCGGGCTGGAGAACTTCAACCACCGTGTCGGCCGGTGCGCCAGAATCTTCAACCCGCATCACAGCATTGTGGAGATTAGGGTCGAACGCCGCCCCATCGGCTTCGATTTGTTCAACGCCATTTTTCTCCAACAAGGTTGCCAATTGGCGGTGAATGCCCGAGATTCCATCGCGGAGCTTGTCGATGTCCGAAGATGCATTCATGGATTCGACAGCACGGCCAAAGTTATCGACGATTGGCAGGAGACTTTCCATGACACCAGTCAACAAGAAACCCTTCAAGCTTTCGCGCTCTTCGTCTGTTCTGCGGCGATAGTTTTGAAACTCTGCAAGCGCTCGCAAACGAGCCTCATTCGCATCGGCCACTTGCTGTTCCAAATCAGCAATGATTACTTCGTCGGTTTGGGTCTCAGTAGGGGTAGTCGAGTCATCAGCATTTGCTGTTTCATCAGGCGCGGACATTGTGTGATACCTCTCAAATGGGATATTTATTGACCTATTCAGAATACCCTGAACATCAGGAAAAGGTCAGGCGCTGGAGCACCTTACCAACGGTCTTTGCGACATGCTTCACGGATGCAATCACTTCGGGATATCGCATCCTTGTTGGGCCAATGACACCAATCGTTCCTTGTTGGCTATTACCCACGGAATACATAGCCGTAACCATCGAGTAACTCCCAAGGTCACTCGAGCCGAGCTCGGCACCGATGCGAACGGTTGATTCTGTTAGGGCGGGGCCTGCCAAAAGTTCAAGGAGAGCTGCACGTTCCTGCATCAGGGTTAGGAAGTGTCCAAATCGTTCAACATCACGGAATTCGGGGTGCTGTAACGCCGCTTCGCTTCGATGGACGACGACCTGTACACCTGAACACATATCTCGAGCTGCAGTTCTGACATCGGATGAGATGACACTCCAGATAGCCGTAAACGCAATCAACTCGCGTGGGATACCCGGAAGACCATGATCGCTCAGATTTGTGAGTGAGACACCTGCGGCAGCTTCATTAAGCGCATCGGCAAGTATCCAGGACTCCTTAGCCGTTAGAGAAAATCCTGTGAGGATTCGATTCTCAGAGCGACCATTGGAATACAGAATGACCAACAGTGTCTGCGTCGATGTTACAGGTGAGAGAAAAATACGATGGATGCTTACGACGCCGGTCGCAGGGGGCGTCGCCAACGATGGGAGCCCGGTGATATCGGCAAGTGCCTGACAGGATGCATCCAGGACGGCTTCAACGTGATGATCATTGCCCCGAATTCGGTTGTCAACGCGATCGATAGTGGTGCTTGGAACAGTAACGTCGCGCATCAGCTGATTGACGTAGTACCGGTAACCGACATTTGATGGAACCCGGCCAGAGCTGGTATGGGGCTGAACGAGGAAGCCGCGTTCGGCAAGAAGGGCCATTTCAGAGCGGAGTGTGGCGGATCGTATGCCAAGGGGATGTCGTTCAAGCAATGCAGCCGACCCAACTGGCTCTGCAGTTTCGACATAGTCATGAACAACAGCCTCAAGAATCCGCTGCTGTCGGTCGTCCAAAGATGTAGCGGGTTTCGACTGTGACATTGACTAGTCTACATAATAACGATATCCATGCAGTGCGTCAATCCACACAATTGACATCAGTTACCAGCAGCGAGTAGAATAGTAACACTGCAGGGGTGGCGACACCACTTGCTTCGCGAAAAGGAAGGTAACTACAGCCCATGCCTCGTATCCTCGTCACGGATGACGAACCGAATATTGTCCGTCTGATCCAAGTCAACTTGGAGCGACAAGGTTTTCAGGTGGAGACTGCGAACAACGGAGCGCAAGCTCTCGAGAAGATTCGTGCAAATCGACCAGATTTGCTGGTTTCCGATGTGATGATGCCAGAGATGGATGGTTTTGAGTTACTTTCGAACATCCGTCGTGATCCAGCTCTTGAAAACCTCCCAGTCATCATGCTGACTGCAAAGGCTCAGGATCGTGATGTCCTTGAAGGCTATACACGTGGCGCGGACATGTACCTGACAAAGCCATTCAACCCGATTGAGCTCGTGACGTTTGCGAAGCGTCTCCTGCAATCCGGAGCTGATGATGGACGTACCGTCATCTAAGGTGCGTAACGCTACTTAGTATTCAACGCCCTGCGCTCCGCGCAGGGCGTTTTCGTTACACGGCAACATTGTCGTAACAGCCTCACTGTGGCCATCAGATGACCACTCAAGCATCCCGCATCGATCAGTACGGTAGAGCTGCGTTCCAACACGTTCCAATCGCTTGATTACATCCAAAGACGGATGCCCGTAGCGATTTCGTTTTCCACAGGAGATGAATGCAACTCCAGGATGTGTCCGACGAATAAATTCTGGAGTGCTTGATGAATCTGAGCCGTGGTGTGCCACTTTGAGGAGGGAAATACCGTTGAGCTCCGATTGCGCCGACCTTAGAAGCTCTCGTTCACCTTCTTCTTCAACATCTCCAGTTAGCAATATCGACTTGTCTTTGTACCTGATGAGCAGAACCACGCTGTTCTCATTTTCAGGACTTCGTGTCCCCATGATCAGAGAGAGTGGGGGACTCAACACAGCGACTTCTACATCGCCTACCAACGTTCTGCTCCCGACTGAGATTGCTTCAACACTTGTTCCCTTTTGTGTAAATTTCGTACGAACCCTTTGTTCGGTACGACTCCCTTCGAAACCATTCCAATACACACGACCGACAGGAATATGCCGAGCCACAGCAAGCATGCCTTGAACATGGTCTTCATCGGGATGCGTCATAACCACAACATCGAGAGATTGAATCGCCTTTGCTCGTAGGACCGGGAGGACGTTGCGATGGCCAGGGTCAATTCCCGCTTCTGTATCACCCGCAGGGTTGCCTCCAGCATCAATAAGCCAATGCTTACCGTTTGGAAACGAAACCAGAACGGCATCCCCCTGACCCACATCGATGCAAGTCACCGTCAACGCACGATGCTTACAGCCCGAACTTGCAGTCAGCGCGGTAATTAGAAAACATAACAAAATGATGCGAAACATGCATACCTAACGTTCAAAAGTCAACTATTCCTACACTTTTCTGGAAAATATCCAGACATTTTTTTGTCATGCTGACTTTTCTTGCGCGATTCCTTAACGTTCAAAACGAGGTAACGAGCATCTATGTAAGCGGTTTGGATGGCGACCACGGAATGTAATACTGTGGCTGAGAAGCGAAAGCACTACCACAGAGCTTTCGTCCAAGCAGTGCAAAGCCACCA
>JBEEMN010000072.1:0-6721 GCA_041192625.1 Armatimonadota bacterium | reverse complement strand
GAGACCGGAAAGATCAATCAGGCGGCGAAGCTCACCAAATTCTGCTGCACGGGCTGCCAACAGCTGAACAAGTCCCTTGGCAGATGCTGCAGCAAAAAGTCCAGCACCAATACCACTGCCGGTTGTTGTGGAGACTCCGTACGCAACAACTGCAGCCGTTCCGACGGTCGCTAACTGCTCAGCGACACCGCCACCAGTGCCAGTTGGATATTCCGTATCAGCCAACGCGACACCCGTGCCACCCCGCATAGGAAGTTGGATTGCAATCGCACTCGCGACGGCAAACGCTCCGACCGTACGAACCCATTTTTGTTGCATATAAGTTACCTATTCCTATTCGCGTTCCACAATACGAAAGAAATCAATCAAGTGAACTATATCCTATACTCGGCGCTGTCATCCAATACCCATAGATGTAATTCATCACATAGATTGGTGCACGTACGACTATAACCGAGGATAGTGTGGTGGTCATTGTCGTAAGCGCAGCTGTGCGACAATTGCGGCACTGATGCCCATGAGCTTAGCCTCTTCTACGGCTTCCACCGACCGGCCATCGAACATGACATAAGTTCGTACGATGACCGTAGGGTCGTGGTTCAACAAGGTAGACCAGCCATGTTCCACACGCGCAGGCATGTCCCTGAAATTTCCCATCCTGGCACGGTAATCGATACTTCCTGACTTCCGCTGCTGCCAGTAGTACATCACCATTCGGATATCCGGGTTCTCACGATGGCGAAACGCCAGGCGTCTGACAATCGCCTTTTCCTGACCAGCGGCGATGTCAACTGTGTTGATACCAAGGGTCTCGAATTGCCCTTGACCCACGCATGCCGTCGGGTCGTGGTAGTTTTCAAACATGCCGCCCGTTACCATTGTTACTTCTATGGGCCTTGAGTCCGAGACCGCATATGCTCCAGCCGTCCCTCTTGGATTACCCAACATGATCAGCGTGTTCTGGTCAACTGCATGGGGCTGGAGCGTCATCCCGTCAAGTGCTGTTGGCATCGTCGGGAGCCATGTGGATGCCGCAGCCATCCGATAACTCGTCAGGTACAACAACGTCACGAGTAAGACGAGAAAGACCATCGCCACACGGATGCGTCCCCGTTCGCCAGTGAAGTTCTTCTGTCGCTTTAGCCGCATAGCGCTGTTCCCCGATGTCGGTATTCATTACGTGACACCCCACTTCCCGAGTAAATCCTTCGGGACATTAACAAGGTAATCATCGCTTGGACCGCTTGTTTTTTGCAGATGTGCTTTCCCATTTGGATATCTTTGTGTCTATACGTGTCATCAAATGCCAATAAGATCGAAATGGTGAGAATATCATCCGGACGAGCACACCCAACAATGGTGGCGCGGGCTTGGTTGCTTTTTGGGATGTCGTCCGACGCTGGGATGGGGACTTCCTCCGGATATCAGGAAGGCTGACGAACCAAAGCACGATGCTTCGATCCAGTGTCCTTATGCCTTGCCCGGATGGACTGGTAAAGCACTTGTTCAGGATTAGGATGGAGATTGTTGCGGTTAGTGGTAACAACAGGATGTTGTGCAAGGATGCTACGCCGTATCCTCGTTGTCCGTTGTGGAGGGTGATGACAATGAGGAGTGTGTGGGCTAGGACGCAGGTGGCTGAAATGGCAAACGCAACGAGCTTGGCAAATGCAGTGGATGCAATTCCTCGTCGCTTGTGCAGTGTCCAGATCGCCGCGATAACAATTGTCGATCCCATTAATGCCAGACCGTTCATCGGGGCAGCAATAGGTGCATTCAGTGTAGCTGTCCGGATGTAGTCATCCGCTACGTTGAAGGTGCTGCCAGCATCATAGATGAGCGTATCTCCAAGAGCACGGCCGAAGAGAATGGCGATCGCACCGAGAATGCGCTGAGAGGCCTTCTGGATGAGCTCCGGGATGGTATCTGGAACGGCCGTCGCTGCAAGCAAGAGGAGAATCGGGGTGTGGAGTGAGCGGGTCACTCTTGGGCCATAAATGTAAAATACGACACCAATCGGCAGCCACACAAGCGTTGTGATGGCTAGAGGAGTGATATGTCCGAGGAAGGATACTGCTCCCGTTAAGAGTAGCACCGCCAGCGGTATCCATGAATACTTTGCCCATTTTGCACCGCGTCGCGCAGCAGACCGGCATGAGCGTGCCCAAGTTGCCCTGAGTATTCCAACGCGCTGGTAGGCGAGAATCCAGGCACCAAGCAATGCGATGGGTTGAAACAGTGTCGGAGCATCCGCTGACAGCCACCAGCGGGACATCCACTCAAGGGGGCCATTGATTCCGTAAGGAATATCACTACGTCCAGAAGCGATGATCATAAACGGACGCAAAGGCATCCACCACATGAGGATGTAAATGAGGAACATCAGTGACACACTCGCATTGCTACGCAAAAAGCGAAATGCTTTCCTGAAAGTTGCCATGTGAACAATGTTAGCGCAGATTGTCCGAAATTTGTTTATTGTTTCCCTGCACGTAACATCTGATGACTAAAAAACACTTTGAGTTACGATGTTGGTCGTAGCAATGTCCGGAGATTGCGGGTCAGTACGAGCACTTAATGTCATTCACGTGGCCGCTTTTACTCATGAAGCCGCCTCGGACATCGTTTACTTCATCTTGAAGCTGATCAGGTTACTTTGTCGCCGGGCAGTTCGGTCGAGGTATTCCCGGCGAATAAATCCGATACCTGTCGCAACCCAGCGTGTTGTCTGATACTTGATGCGGTCTCCGTTTGGAAGTGGAGCAGACAGCCCGGAATCAATGCGTATACCTGAAAATCGCCCGGCGCTCATCGTCTGAACAGATTCCCTTAGGCTTGGGCGTGAGAGTCCAAACGCATCAATAGACTTTCCATCGATTCGGAGACGACCCCGCCACTTGTACTCATCGCCCAGCATCGCGCCATCCTTGAGGAGGATAAGCGGGGGATCAATGACAACCCATGACTTTGGTGATGTTGAAAATGCTGTCAACATCAGCTGGCCCTTTGCGTAGCGATAACCTTCGCGGAGAACCAGCTGTCCGTTACGCTTCGTTTCCACAAGGGTTGCTGTGGTGCCACCGATGTTTAGGGGGCCACGGACGGATGCAACATCTGTGAACGTTCGCTGATCGACCACGGTTGAAAATGTCCAGGAAAAACCAGCTTTCAACGGTAGCATCGCGGAACAATCTGTAACTGCTTTCTCGTCGGCAACTGTGGGTTTAACTGGGCTCGCGTAGTCGGCTGACTTTTGGCATCCCGCAGAAATCGTGACAACCGCCAACAGTGAGAGAAAGGTCATGCGCCAGGAAGGAGTCATGGTTTTTTACCTCCAGCAGCCTGGATAGCATCTGCAACACGGCGAACAGTGCGTTGGGATTGCTGACCATCACTGTCCCATTTGGGAACAGCCATGTAGACCCGCACAAGACAATAAGGCTCAGGCTGGACAAGAGTCTCAATATTGATTCTGAGCCGATCAACCAGTGATTGCTCACCAGAGCTACTAACTGGCTTGCATGTTCCTGATCGGTGCTGAACCCATGTCATCATCAGGATTTTTGATTCGGCATCTGCGAGTGCTGCAAAGTTTGTTTGCTGCAATCCACCGAATTTTGAAGGAATCACCTTCGCTGAAACGGCAGTGAAAAACCGTGTCAGAATCGGCGGATTACGATACGCATCAAATGTATCTGGGGATACAACTTGGATGGTTACCAACTCATCAAGTGCATTGGTGTAATTCCAGCCATCCACATCAGGGTTGCCCAATGCCGACATCGCTTCCGATGACAGTGGAATGCTCTTTATCTCCCAGGCCCCGATGTTCATCGGTGGTTGAACCCTGAATGTGCTGTGCGCCCGCACCCGCATCGCGATGGCTTGAATGACAAGTGTAGCCAGCCCCAAGGTGAGAATCAGGCTCTTTTTTCGTTTGGCATAGCTTACTTCCATTGGTTTGCCTGTCCTTCCACAATAAAGCGGTTGAGACGGTCTTTCCGGATGCGCCAAACACGCCTGATGATGGCCGTGATGCCAAGGGCAAGCACGGTGGACATCCACCATGGGATGAACAGGATGATATTCCCAATTGTCACTGAGATACGCGCCCCGACAATGATGAGGACGAGGCGGGCGATATGAATGACAAAAGCAATGAAGATTGCTACAAAACTCCAGAAAAGACTCTCTTTAAACGTCTTTTTCATCCAGATAAGCCATGTGATGCCGATAAGGGCTGTTAGCCAGAGGGTTGGATGTGGACTGATACCTGCGCGAAAGGAGATTGTGAATGTGTTTTCATTAACAATAATGCCGTTTGTCGTGACAAAGCTCTTGGTGCCCACAACGTTTCCGAGTTGTGATGCGAGGAGTGCGGCCAGCTGGGATGTGGCATCAATCCAGCCACGATAGATACCTTGCGGAATCGGTGTCGCAAGGAGAGCAAATCCAAATGCCGCGCGGTACTTCCCGGCGACGAACAGCCCTTCCATCCAGAAAATCAGCGCAAACATCATCCACACCATTGAAAGGTACGAAATCGTTGGAGCCGCAGCCAGGACGGAAAAGAGAACCAGCAAAACGCCAACCACGAGGGGCCATCGCAACGCTCGCCGCTGGGGAGCATCCGCGGATGGAAACAGCTCGCGAAGTTCTTTGCGAACGATGTCGGCTTGCTGGTTACATCGGATGCCAATGATGACAGCACCGAACATCGCAACGATGCCAGTTCCCTGTTCAGCAGTCGGCCCGAACCAAACGGAAAGGCACAGCTTGATCGGCTCAAGAAGCGTTGCAATCATCACAACGAGCGTGATGATGTTGATGATTTGCAGTAACGGCCGCAACATCGGAAAGATCAACTGTGAGTGAGTCCGTAACCGTTCATTCATACGTGGTGTATATACCACGCACATCATGTACTTAACCGACACGCATGGTGATGCCGACTGGGATTAGCGGCTACTGATGATGGTGATAACGTTCACCTTCCCGTGATGTAAGGTCACGTAAAGCGTAATTCGGTGTGTCACCGATATTGAATTTGGATGTAGATGTGGCAGTGAATACCGTCACTTTCCCTTGACAATCAAATGAACGCGTTCGTACACTACCGGATACTAGTTCTGAGACCCAGTAAATTCTCCGGGATGCTATTGGGCTCTGTCCGGCAAAGGACGTTACTTACATGCGAAACCAGAAATCATCAGGAATGAATCAACCACGCCACTTCAGCAATGCAAATAGGGTTCTGTCGCGTGCGTGCACGGCGACATTGCTGCTTTCCCTCATGATCCCAGCTGGGGCAGCCTTTGCCGATGGCATGATCAAGTTTGATGTGGTGAATGCCAAATCGGGTAAAGCGATATCGGGTGCAGTCATCCGGATAGAGCCTGCTGCAAGTGAAATTGATGAGCTGCAGTTCAAGGCGGGTGTTAATGGTGCTGTCGCGACCGGAGACTTGGTTTCAGGTGAACGTGTCTTTACCGTGACTGCGATCGTTGAAGGTATGGTTTACCGGCCATTCAAGGGCAAGGTTACTGTCGTAGACAACGATACGGTGACGGTTCGTGTAGCGATGGTCGAGCAAGGCTTCAAGACATTCGAAGTTAACGACAAAGTTGTCCGGATAAACCTTGATGATCCATCGAGCCGTACCTACCGTGATAAGGCGTTGCTTCACGGAACAGCACTGGGTGTCGGTAACGGACAGAGCCTAAACAAAGTCCTACGTTCCGTTCCAGGGCTTGTCTCGGATCCGCTTGGCGGAATCATTTCCCGCGGCGAGCAAAATCCTGCACAGTTTTACGTTGATGGTTTCCAGCTCCCAGCTCGTGTTGTTGGGTCTAATGGGCAGTGGGTTGACCTTGCCTTTATTGAGACATTGACGGCGCGTACCGGTGGTAACGCAGCAGCGCATGGTGGTAGCAGCAGTGCGATCATTGATCTAAACCTTACCCCTGCGATCTCCCAGTATGGTGCGCCTGTGCGACCTGCAGAGACCAATGTTCGCTCATCCAATGGCGAGTTTGGGACATCTGAGAACCTGATAACCGTATCGAAGCAGCGTCCTCGTCTCAACGGCTCCAAGACAGATATTGGCTACGTGTTTGGAGTATCAAACCGGACGACATCAAATGCGTCTCTTGCTCCGCAAAACGGTGGCGCGGCTCCAAATGGCGGCGGCAGCTCCAACAACGCATTCGGCAAAGTGGATGTTCGCCTGAACCCAAGCACAGAAGTCTCATCGACATTCTCCCTTGGTTCTGCAAGCACCGGAATCGGAAACCGAACGGGTCTCGGTGCGAAGTACAATGGCACAGGCTTTGGCTACGGCGGAGTTTTGGACACATTTGGTGGTGGTGCAAGTCAGGCGGATCTTGGTCTTGACGTTACGCAGCGTGACAACTCAGAGCTGTTCATCACGCAGATTCGAAAGCAGCAACGCGGCGGTGGCTCCGCGACATTTACTGTAGGTGTGTCTAAGCAGACCCAAAGCACGACAAATAGTAATGTGCCTCTCCTTCAGGGCAGCTTGCCTGCTGAGTCATCCGTAGAGTTTCTTCCAAGCGTCTATCAGAATTATCGCTCAACGGGCGTTCAAGCAGACTTTGTTCGACCAGCTGGAAGCCGAACAACCCGCTATGGCATCGCGTTGCAGTCGATGGGTGGTGGCGAGTCGATGTACCTGAATCCACAGAGTGCAGCGGCGATCACA
>JBEEMN010000071.1:0-6725 GCA_041192625.1 Armatimonadota bacterium | reverse complement strand
GATCCGCAAAACTGGCAGTTTGACTGCGAGGCGGTTTTCCATTACCGAGGGCGGCTTTGGTTTCTGACCAAGCACCGGATGGCGGGAAAGATTTCGATTCCGCAGACGGGGACAAAGCTGTACTCCATGCCAACGAAGGTTGTTTCTGGCGATGTGAATGTTCTCGAAAAGAAGGACAGCCTACCGGATATGGGTGGCTGGGTCACGGGGGCTGCCGTGTCGCCCGATGGCCGTACGCTTGCCGTTTTGACCCATTTCCCAAAGGCGAGTGTGTGGTTTATCGAGCTGGATGGCAAGTCTGACAAGCTTCTTCAAGGCAAGAAACGTCAGGTCGTTATCCGCGACTCAGGCCAGTGTGAGGCAGTTGCATTCGATGACAACGACACCGTGATTGTCAGCAATGAAGAGGGGCGCTTGATGTCGGTTGAAATGCCTCGCTGATGGTTGGACCTTCCCTTGGCATTGTTTGTAGCAGATATAGGGTACGCTAGGAAAACTCCAGCGATGAGGTGATGGGTATGAAGAACATCTTGAACACGTTTTTGGCACTTGGCCTGCTCGGCGTTGTGACCAGCGCACAGGCTGGCGGACCAGCACCGAAGAGTGTGCACGACTTTACGATGAAGCGCATTGATGGCAAGCAACAAAAGCTGAGCGCTTACAAGGGGAATGTTGTCCTCGTGGTCAATGTTGCGAGCAAGTGCGGTTTGACACCACAGTACGAAAAACTCCAAACGTTGTACACAAAGTACAAGGGTAAAGGCCTTCGTATTGCTGCCTTCCCTGCAAACAACTTTGGTGGACAGGAACCTGGAAACGATACCGAAATCTCCCAGTTCTGTACGCTTAACTACAAAGTTTCCTTTGATATGTTCAGCAAAATCAGTGTCAAGGGCACAGATATCCATCCGCTTTATCAGTACATGACAACATTGCCAAAGTACAAAGGCGACATCGCATGGAACTTCGGTAAGTTCCTTGTCGACAAGAATGGTCAAGTCATCGCGCGGTTTGAGCCTGCAACAGATCCAACCGCTGAAGATGTGGTTAAAGCCATCGAAGCAGCACTCGCCGCTAAGTAAGCTTTTACTTTTGCAGTTTGAAGGGCCACTCCACAGCTTGTGGGGTGGTTTTTCTTTTTCTACTTGGACATTCGGTTGACTTTATAGCCAACCGCAATCCCAACACGACCAACAAACCGACATCAGCCTCATTCCAGCAGGAATCCACACATCCACGTGGTAAATAACACTATGTTCACCCGCACCACCCAACAGTCTTCCACCGGGCTCCCTTTGCGCATCGGTATCGCTACGTATTCGCTCCGGATGGTACCTACTGATCAGGCAATCGCCGTCTGTAAGCGCCTCGGTATCGAGACCTGCTCCATAAAGGATGTCCACCTTCCGCGCAAATCAACTGCCGCTGAGCGCAAGGCTGGCTACCAAAAGTGGATGGATGCCGGTATCACCCCCCTCAGCGCAGGAAACATCGCGCTTCCGGATAATGAGGAAGCCATCCGGGATGCATTTGTCTACTGTAAGGAAATCGGCGTACCAACCATGGTCTGCACGCCTGAAATCGCATCCCTTCCCCTCCTCGACCGCCTATCGCAGGAATACGCCATCAACATCGCTATCCACAACCATGGCCCCGAGGATAAAAAGTTTGGCGATCCAGATATCGTGATGGGCCATATCGGGAAAATGAACCCCCGGATGGGCCTCTGTGTCGATATTGGTCATGCTGCGCGCAACGGCAAAAACCCGGCTGACCAGATTCGGAAGTACCGTGACCGCGTCTACGATGTGCACTTCAAGGATGTCAAAGCAGGAACAAAGGGTCTCGCCGTCGGCTCGGCCATTGAGGTCGGACGTGGCTCCCTCGACATCGCAGGCATCTTCAAGGCGCTCATCGATATCGGCTTCACCGGCAATGTTGGAATCGAATACGAGAAGAGCGATACGGAACCAATCATCGGTTTCGCAGACTCTGTTGGGTTTATGCGCGGAACGCTCACACAGCTGCGTAAGCGCTAAAGCTATATTGTCCTAACTACGAGACGAGGCCTGGCGGACGTGTCCCACGTCCCCGGGCCTTCCCCGTAAGCGTATCGCCAAGCTCAACCCGGGCACGCTCTGCCTCTGTCAGCATCGCGCGTAAAACCACCGGACGCTTCGCCGACATATCCAGCGTCTCGGCCGGATCGGCATAAAGGTCATACAGCGCCAGAGGCGTCTTTACATTGGTGTAACTGACCGGCTTACCGCCCTTTGCCACCGGCTGATTTCTTAGTGTCCGGTACGTATGTGGCAAGATAAGCTTCCAGCGCCCTTTGCGCACCGCCTGCAGCTCATTCGTGTTGTAGTAAGTCCAGTAGACCCGCTCATCTGCAACGGCTGTATCGCCTGTCGCAAGGTTTTCCCCAATGTCATGGCCATCAATGGTGTTTGTCCCTGGCGCCGCGCCTACAATTCTGCGTAGCGTTGGGAAAATGTCTATCGTCATCGCAGGCTGGGTTGTCACCATCCCCTTTGGAATCACCCCCGGCCAAGATGCAATCATCGGGACACGGATTCCACCCTCCCAGCTCGTTCCTTTTCCCTCACGGAGCTCTCCCCGCGAGCCAGCATGCTCGCCGTAGGACAGCCAGGGGCCGTTATCCGATGTGAATATCACCAGCGTGTCATCCGTCAGGCCAAGCTGTTTCACGCGGGCAAGAATCTGGCCGATGCTGTCATCGATTTCCGCGATGACATCCGCGTAAATGCCGTTTCCCGTACGACCGGTCCACTTTCGGCTTGCAAAGAGGGGAACATGCGGCATCGAGTACGGCATGTAGAGAAAGAATGGCTGCTTATTATTCCGGTCGATGAAGCCAAGAGCCTCCCGCGTGCAGTCAGCTGTGATATTGCGCATGCTCTCAGGAGTGACATCTGCGTCGACAACCTCCCGGTTCCTTCGTAGCTGCAGTGGTGGGTATGCCTTTGGAGCCTCCGGGTGCCGTGGCCACATATCATTCGAATACGGGTAGCCAAACGAGAAATCAAATCCGTGGTTGTTTGGATGAAACATTTCCTGATGCCCAAGATGCCATTTACCGATGACGGCCGTTGTGTAGCCACGGGTTTTGAGCATTTCACCAATGGTCTGTTCATCGGAGGAAATACCGTTTTTGGAGTTTGGGCCGAGAGCGCCATGGATGCCGATACGGTTTGGGTAACAACCAGTGAGCAGCCCCGCACGGCTTGCACTGCACACAGCCTGTGCTGAGTAAAAACTTGTGAACCGGTTGCCGCCAGCGGCGAGGCGGTCAAGATTTGGTGTTGGATTCGTCTTCGATCCAAAGCAGCCCAGGTCTGCATAGCCAAGGTCATCTGCGAAGAAGAGAATGATGTTCGGGAGGCGGCGCGGTTGCATGGGCAGAGTATACAGAAAACACCCCGGTCTGGTTGACCGGGGTGTTGTTCATTTGCGTGCAGGCTTTCGCCTGCGAATGAGCTTGATTAGAGCTCGCGCTGGATTTGACGCATTTCGAAGAATTCGAACTGGTCGCCTTCGATGATGTCGTTGTAATCACGGATCGTAAGACCACATTCGTAGCCTTCCTGAACCTCACGTACATCATCCTTGAAGCGCTTAAGCGTGTCGATATCGCCAGTGTGTGTGAGCTCTCCATTACGGAAAACACGCACCTTGAAGCTACGCTTTGTGTAGCCCTTGTCGATATAGACACCGGCAATTTGGCGTCCACCAGGGAGCTTAAACATTTGGCGGATGACGCCATGTCCAGTGATGTGCTCTTCGAAGATTGGTGGAAGGAGGTTGAGCATCGCTTCCTTGACTGCATCGATCAACTCATAGATGATCTTGTAGTTTCGGATTCGAACGTGTTCCTTCTCCGCCTTGCGCTCGATAGAGCCTGCCGTTCCAACATTGAAGCCGATAACGAGACAGTTCTTGTCATCTGCTTTGCGGTCGGATGAGACGAGCTGGATATCCGACTCGCTGATTGGTCCGACAGCTGCGTGGAGAATCCTGACACGAACTTCTTCGTTGCCAAGCGGCTCAAGGCTTTCACGGATAGCCTGGACGGAGCCTTGGACATCGGCCTTGATAACAAGGTTGAGTTCCTTCGCCGCACCAAAGCGAAGCACGTGATAGAGCTGCTCGAGTGTTTGGCGTCCGCCAACTTCGAACTTCTCTTCCCGTCGTACAACATCACGCTCTGCAGCGAGACGCCGCGCTTCCTTTTCATCCTTGACAACCTCGACGGGGTCACCCGCCAACGGGGTTCCACTGAGGCCGACAATTTCTACCGGGTAGGATGGGCCAGCTGTCTTCATCGGCTTGCCGGAATCATCAGTGAGGACGCGTGCTTTGCCAAACTCAATACCAGCAAGGACCACATCGCCGGACTTCATTGTGCCGTTTTGAATCAAAACGGTCGCCACGGTACCACGTCCACGCTCAAGCTTAGCCTCGAGGACAGTGCCACGCACCTTGCCATTTGGGTCAGCCTTTGGATCAACAACGGCTTCACTTACAAGCAGGATGGCATCCAGGAGGGCATCGATACCTTCACCTGTCTTTGCGGACAGGTTGACGGTTTGGATGTCTCCACCGTAAGCCTCAGGAAGCAGCTCGTAGCGGGTGAGGTCTGTAAGGACCCGTTCCGGATTACTTGTTGGGAGGTCGCACTTGTTGACCGCAATGATGATCGGTACGCCGGCTTCCTTGGCAACCCGGATGGATTCCTCGGTTTGTGGCATGATCGAGTCATCGGCTGCGACGACAATCACAATGATGTCCGTGACCGATGCACCCCGCGCACGCATCGATGAGAATGCGGCGTGTCCCGGAGTATCGATAAAGGTAATCTTTTGACCGTTACGTTCGGTTTGATAAGCCCCGATGTGTTGTGTGATTCCGCCGGCTTCACCTGCGGCAACACGTGCACGCCGGATGGAGTCTAGGAGGGTGGTCTTTCCGTGGTCGACGTGGCCCATGATGGTCACGACGGGTGGACGGTGAACCAGCTCTCCCTCGGTTGAGTTGACAACCTTACGTTCAATCTTGGGTTTGGCTTGGTTGGATGCCTTCTTAGGAGCAGTGTCATCCTTGGAACCAACAACGGCCACAACAGGAATATTCCGGTTGTAGTGAGGGGTTGGAACGGTGAACGGAACTGACGGAGCGGGGAGGTCTTTAAGTCTATCTGCCGGGTCGCCGGATCTTTGTCCCGGTTGCATCGGCCTATTAGGTGTGTTTGGCCTGGTTGCTGCTGGCTTTGGCGCAGCAGGCTTTGGCGCCGGCGTTGGGTTTTCTTTCTCCGCCTTGGCCTTTGCAACGGCTTCACGCTCGGCAACTGTCTCTTCTTCAGAGCGCAGCGCACGAATGAGAATACCGAGCTTCCTGGCAATCTTGGTTGCCGCATCCGGTGAAAGCCGCTGCGTAGGACTTGCCTTTGTGATTCCGAAAGTAACTAGGACTTCAAGAATCTTGGCAGGACCAACACCAAGCTGATCACCAAGTGCTTGTACGGTTACATTGAATGGGACTGTCGGAGCCGCTGCGAGTGCTGCATCCTTGATCGCCTTCAACGCCGCCTTAATATTATTGCGAATCTTTTCCGCAGTAACGTCATCAATGTTGCTCGATGGTGAAAGAGTTCCGAACCCTTCCTTTTCAAGCATCGCGACGACTTCTGCGTTGCTTCGCTTCACTTCTTTGGCCAGATCGTAAATTCTGATCGGCATAAACACCTCTTCCCGAATGCGTCAGTGATTCATTGGACGCTCCCCGGTCACATGGATTTTGAATTTATTGCAGTGTGGACGGCACAGCCGTCGCCTATGCAACCTCTTATGGTACCGCATTGGGGGAGGGAAAGGAGATTACTCTGGAGTGGTTTTAGGTGTATCCAGTGATGCAGGCGTAAGACCTGCAAAATGTGTCCGGAGTTCCGCTTCGAGCGCTCCCGGAACCTGGCATTTAAGGGTTCGTGCCAAGCCACCCTTTTTAAACGCAAGGGTCAGGCAGGCTTCTGAATTGCACAGATACGCCCCACGTCCAGCGCGCTTTCCACTTGGGTCAAGTGTCACACCGCCGCCATCCGGTAAACGGACAACGCGCACCAGTGTCCACTTGCCGTCTTTCGAGCGGCAGGCAGCACAGGTGCGCGTCGGTTGCTTTCGCAGAGTCGTCACTTCGTGGGTACGCAGTGACTAGTCTTCGTCTTCGTCGTCATCAAATCCGGAGAGGTCGATAATCGAGTCATCCACATCCTCAACAACAACATCCTCAAGCGTTACAACAGGTTCCTCATCAGCAGCTGCGACTTCGATTGTTTCGACTTCAGCATCGATGATTGGTGTGAGTTCGATGACTTCTTCTTCGTAGATTTCATCATCTTGATCATTTTCCTCTTCGTCATCATCATCCGGGAGGTCAGCGATCTTCTTGGTGTCGTAGATGTCTTCTTCTTCGTAATCCGGTTCTTCAAGCGGCGCGACGGATTCCATGAACTCAGGAAGGTCACCGGCGTGGAGCTGGGACTCGGAGCGGATATCAATCCTCCAGCCGGTCAGCTTTGCTGCGAGACGGACATTCTGGCCTTCCTTACCAATCGCAAGGGACAAATGAATGTCCTGAACGATGACAAGAGCAGCCTTATTGATTTCATCGAGGCGTACTTCCACAACCTTCGCAGGTGAGAGCGACTC
>JBEEMN010000070.1:0-7383 GCA_041192625.1 Armatimonadota bacterium | reverse complement strand
ATCTGGACGGATGTGGTCCAGGCATTCATCATGTTCGGCTCCGCGATCGCAGCGATTTTCTTTCTGCTCAACCAAATCGGTGGATGGTCTGCGCTAACGAAAGCGGTTCCCGCGATGACCCGCATCGATGGCTACTTCGTCACAGGCTTTGAAACCACCGGAAACCTTGGCTTTGCGGGAGTCATAAAGCATATCTTCACGGGTGACTACACAATCTTCTCGGCTGTGTTCGGGGCGACGATGCTAAACATGGCGATGTTTGGGACGGATCAGGACATGGTGCAGCGGATGCTCACCGCTGAGACCCACCAGAAGGCCAAATGCTGCGATCTTTACGTTCATCGGAATTCTGCTCTTCGTCTACTACCAGCAAGACCCACGCTTTATGCCGAAGTCCAATGCGGATATCTTTAGTAGCTACATCCTAAATGTGCTTCCCGTCGGCCTTCGCGGTCTGGTGCTCGCTGGGGTTTTCGCAACCGCGATGGGCTCACTCTCTGCAGCGCTGAATGCCCTCGCCACGAGTGCCACCAATGACTGGTATGTGCCATTTCTTGTTCGTTCAGGGAAGTATTCAGACCACAACGCGATGGTTGCAGCGCGCTGGTTTACGGCCATTTTTTCGCTGTTTATGTTTATCGTCGCGGGCATCTTTGCGTACATGAAGGTCGCCGATCCAAGCATTCGAATTATCCCGGTGGTGCTTGGGATCGCATCGTATATTGTGGGCCCGATGCTGGGTGTTTTCCTGATCGGGATGCTGACAAAAGACCGGGGCTCGGACACGGGAAATGCCATCGCCGTGTGTGCCGGTCTGTGCACAACCGGTGTGCTCGGCTACTTCCAGCTGGTCTCGTTTACCTGGTTTGCCTTGATTGGTTCCGCGGTGGTCGTGATGATTGGAATTTGGTTCCGGACACCCGCAGCTGCCATTGCACTCGCGAAGCGTGCGCGGGAGTCTGGTATCGATGAAGGTGATGTCCCGATGTTTTTGCGCAAGCATTTGGGCTGATTCGGCTAGATTCCGCTGCAAATCCCGCTGCTCGGCACTATTTTCACCGAATTGTGGTAATGGTGAACTATGCCTAAGCGACAAGATAGCGCCGAGATTCAGGTCCCCAGAGACCCTTGGTCCCTTACCATCCTCAAGATTGCAGGGATTCATATCCGGCTACATGCCACATTTTTGCTGGCGATCGCATGGATTGCATCCTTCGACCGGAATTCACTTCCACTCTTTATCGGATTGTTTGTGTGTATTCTGCTGCACGAGCTGGGCCACGCACTGACCGCGATTCGTCTCGGGTACCCGATACGCCGCATCACGATGTACCCCATTGGCGGTCTGGCTACCCTTGAGGCCCAGCCATCCCCAAAGCACGAATTTCTCATCACTGTAGCCGGCCCCGCTGTCAATGTCGTTATCGCAGGTGTGGTTTACATCTACCTACGACTCAGCCCCGGCGGGCTCCCAAATGTGTTCTTTGATGGAATGCGGTCCTATGTGCAGGATCCCGACACCATACGCTCCTACTTCACGATGCTGGGTCTTGCAAATGCGAGCTTGGCAATCTTCAATCTGCTGCCTGCATTCCCGATGGACGGTGGGCGCATCGTGCGCTCTCTCCTCGCGATGCGTATCGGGCAGGTTGCCGCTACCCGTATCGCCGGGCGCGTCGGGCAGGTCCTTGCCGTGGCAGCCGGATTCTATGGCTTCTTCTCGGGAAACATCACGCTGCTGATCATCGCGGGATTTGTCTTCATGGGAGCGGGCCAGGAGATTGCAGCCAGCCAGAGCACGGATCCGCTAGCGAGTGTCCGGATGCAGGATGTGATGGTTGGTCGTACCGAAACCATTTTGCCTGGAATGACGCTTGCCGAGGTCGGCGAGCTGCTCTTGCATACGCATCAACATGATTTCCCAGTGGTTCTCGGGAGCGACTACCTTGGCTTGTTGACACGTGAGCGTTTGATTCAGGGAATTGCGCAGCCGGGCCGGGATGCGTTTGCGAGCAGTGTGATGGACCGGGATGCGCCAACGGCTGGTCCTGATGATTCCCTGCTTGGGCATCTCCAAAGCTATGGCCAGGATGCATTCCCGATTGTGATTATCGATGCTGACCAGCGCGTGCTTGGTCTCGTGACCCGCGACAACCTAATGGAATATATGCTGCTACGGCGACTTGCCTAGCGGTTTGGAAGAGAGTTTTGTAATGACAATTCGTGAACGTACAGAAGCCATTGAGCTGACAACGCTGGCATCCTGGGCCACCCGCTCGACTGAGAGCAAGGGCCGACTGCGCATCGAACCCGCGGACCCGGTACGGACTTGTTTTCAAAAGGACCGCGACCGGATTATCCACTCGAATGCGTTTCGCCGTCTCAAGCACAAGACGCAGGTCTTTCTGGACCCGGAAGAGGACCACTACCGAACACGCCTTACTCACTCGCTGGAAGTGGCTCAAATCAGCCGGACGGTTGCCCGGGCGCTGCGCCTCAATGAGGATTTAACGGAAGCGATTGCGCTTGCGCATGATCTTGGGCATCCGCCATTTGGACATGAGGGTGAGTACGCCCTGGATGCCGTCCTCAAGGAATATGTCCCATCGATGCACTTTCGCCACTTTGAACAAAGTCTGCGTGTGGTGGATCTCTTGGAAAAGGGTGGTAAGGGGCTTAATCTCACGCATGAAGTCCGCGCCGGAATTGTTGGGCATTCCAAGGGCAAGTCTGATTTGTATGAGCATGACCCGGAAGCTGAAAAGTTACCGGATGCGCTTCCCCTCGAAGCGATGGCTGTGCGGATCTCAGACCGTATTGCTTATCTTGCTGCAGATATCGAGGATGCGGTCCGCGCAGGGCTTTTACGTCTTGAGGACCTTCCACAGGAAGTGCACGACACGCTTGGCGTGACCCATGGCTCGCGGATTGGAACGATGGTCGCAAATGTCATCGAGAACTCAATCGACAAGCCGTATGTGACCATGACAGAGCCAATCCTTGGAATTACGAACCGTCTTAAAGACTTTATGTTCACAAATGTCTACACAAAACGGAATGTTGCAAAGGAAGAGCTGAGCAAGGGCTCGGCGATGCTAAAGCAGCTCTTTAGGTTGTACATGGACCATCCAGAGCAGCTTCCGGATGGGATGGCGAATCCAAATGCGACAACTGAAGAGCACGCACTGCTGGTGCTGGACTATGTGGCCGGGATGACGGACCGCTACGCAGGCGACCTCTTTATCAAGCACTTCTTCCCGCGCGGCTGGCGCTCGCTGTAGTCAGAAGTTTTGGCTTTTCTGACTCAATTCAAGTGAGTTTTGAGTGAGGACTGTGAATGCTACGGATGAAACCAAACTGCGAGGTTTGCAACGCGCCGCTCACTCCAGATGCGGAGGCATTCATTTGTTCGTACGAGTGCACCTTTTGCTCGGGGTGTTCACAGCAGATGGACTATGTTTGCAAGAATTGTGGCGGTAATCTCGAAAGAAGGCCAAAGCGTTGTATTTCTCCCAGAATTGCACTACTCAATCGTATTCGTGATGCCGTGAGGTCTTTAGCCGGCACCAGTCCATTGAAGTGAGTGGGATTGCTGCTTGGTGATTAGAGAATCACTGCCGTTCCGGTCCAGCCCAGCTGTGGAACGTAAACACGATCACCTTGCTTTACGGTTCGTTTGTACAAGAATAGTGTTGAGCGTTGCGCATCTGTGTAGAACAGCGATGTCGGTACCGGGCTTGCTTGCAGAATCTGCATGGTCTGCATCGAAGGTGCGGCTCCGGTCAGAAGATGGATCTCAGAATTGCGCTTTGCCTTGACCCAAAGCCATGCAGCTGCACCCCCCGCTAGCGATGTCATTGGCTTGCCCATCAGATTCTCTGGAATGTTCCTGAGCTGATAGTCGCGGTTGGTGAAGACCTTGGCATCTATTTGGAGCTTTGTTGCGACAAACCCATGCCCTTGGACTTCTACATTTCCGGACTGCATTGTTAGAGGCTGTGGCTGTGTGCGGGAGCCATCCAGTGGAGTGGTATCAAAGCGTTCAAAATGCGAGATGCGGTGAAACGTCAGGAAGTTGGCATCATGGGCGCGGTGTGCCGGAAGCACGCCATCATGAAACGCTGTTCGCGAGACGAAAATGATGTCATTGCCATCAAACTGCCACTCAACATACTGAAATCCGTGTTGTTGAACATCCGGGTGGTACAGAAGAACCCTTTGTATTTCCCAGCGGTACAGGTCATCACTTCTTAGCAGCACCAGGCAGTTCCGCATGCTTCCCGGGTCTTCTGCTTTGTCCGCTGGATGGACCGCCGACGCAATCGCGTAGTATCGTCCTGTCCGTGGATGGCGGCGAATACAAAACTTCTTAGCACCTCCCGGGAATGGAATGAACCCTGTTTGTGGCTCGAATGAGAGTGACATTGCGCGTGCGTTCAGCGTACAGATGGCTGCTTTTTCCTGCGAGGATGTCGATTGCACCCGAAGGATATTGACCAGCTCACCAGCTGGGCTAACCGTGATGTTTCCCTCGAGCCATGCCTTCATATCCCCGTTGTTCCAGCTGCCATCGCTTCTGAGATAGTTACTCTGTTCCCAGGTACGGGCATCTAAAAGGTCTGCACTAGAATTTGCGCGAAACACGCCACTTGTAAAGTTGGTACCCCATCCTGTACCCGGAGAGCGATGCTCAAACGCACGATAGAGATGACCGTTGTGTTCGAGAACCGGCATCGGGGCACAGTGATATTCCGGCGTGTTGCTTAGTAGTCCAGACCTTGAGTCGCGAGGGGTTGTCCAAGTGAAGCCGCCATCATCTGAGCGACGGATCACCGCGTATCCGTAGTGCCTGCTGGTCCCATACAGGTAGAGGAGTCCCCGATGTACAAAGAGATTGCTCCAAAATGCGCCATCAAGCCGGCAGACGGGATTCCACGACGCGCCACGGTCCGTGCTTCGGTAAATCCAAGTTTCCGCGATGCCATGTTCCGTTGACCCTGGACCGAAGTGGTCATGGGATGCGACATAGCTGCCATCCGGGAGAATGGCCAGGCCCGGCGATCCGATGTACTTTCCCGTGGCCGCACTGGAGTGGGCGATAACGGTTCCTGGGATCCGCGGCCAGTCGTTACCGGATGTCACTAGCGCGTTCCTTCTTTACCATCATCCTTTAGCATGTGTTGGTAGATGCCCGGGACGCTGTCTGGAATTTCGATGGCGCCGCAGGCCTTGCGGTAGAACTCGATCGGACCCGCGCCGGCGATGACGCCATAGGCATAACCCATATCCCAGAGACCGCTGAGTGCGTGTAACAGTAGGGCCTTCCCTACACCTTTTCCACGCAGAGTCGGACAAACGCCAGTAGGGCCAAACATCCCGCGCATGGTCGCATCGACGCAGGCAAAGCCCTTAACTTGGCCATCCATGATGGCGACCCAGCACGTGATCGGCTGGCGTGCAAAGCCGGCTTCTGTTTCATCCGCCCATGACTCGCTGAATGTCTCCGCGATGAATCTACGGGTCCGCGAAAGGTCGAAGGGGAAGGCGCGCCGGATAACAATGCCTTCTTTGGCAAGATTTTCGGTGAGCGCCTTGCTGGATGGCAGCTTGTAAAGAGGCACGAGGAGATCAGGCATGCCTGTATTTCACCACAAGTGTCCTTAAAGCGGGGTGATTGTGCAGTAAGTCGACATCCATGATTCATAAACCGACTTCATCACGCCAAAAATGGTGTTACAAATGCCCATGGGCCGGTCGATCGTAAACGGCTAGAATGCAGGCATATGTCCAGCCCCGGTCAGGTTCCACTCATCGCCGTAGATGCCACCGATGGGCAGGTCACGATTGAAGGCGTCATCGAGCGCGTGACATTCCATAATGCTGAAAATGGCTATGGCGTCGTCAAGATCATCGACACGGATGGCCCCCGCGGCAAGAATTCAGATCCCATCGCGGTTGTAGGCACATTTCCAAGCCCTGTGCCCGGTGAGTCAATAAAGTGCATCGGGACATGGGTCAAACACCCGGAGTTCGGCCGGCAATTCAAGGCCGAACGCGTTGAGAGCATCCGCCCCGCAACTGTCGCCGCCATCGAGAAATACCTCGGCAGCGGCCTCGTAAAAGGCATCGGGCCCGCGACAGCAAAGAAAATCGTGGCCCGTTTTGGCGCTGAAACCCTCGATGTCCTTGATCGCGAGCCGCATCGCCTGCATGAAATCCAAGGCCTTGGACGCGTTTCGCTGGATCGTCTGACAAAGGTTTGGGAAGGCCAAAAGGCGGTCCAAAGCCTGATGCTCTTTCTCCAGGGAAATGGCGTCACGCCCAGCCTCGCGCACAAAATTCATAAGCAATACGGAGACCAGTCAGAGGCAATCGTTCGTACGAATCCGTATCGCGTGGCGAATGAGCTCTGGGGCGTTGGCTTTCGCACGGCGGATCAGCTCGCGCAACGTATTGGGATGCCTCTCGATGCCCCGCAGCGCTTGCGTGCTGGGCTTTTGTATACGCTGCAGTCATCCATGGATGCAAACGGCCATTGCTTTATGTACCAAGATGAGCTGCTTGCTTTCGCATGTGAGCCGCAAATGCTTGGAGCAGACCCGGCGCTGGTGCGCGCCGCCCTCGATGAAACCCTGGTCAAGGCAGAGCTGCGGGCGGATATCGAGGGAATGGATGTGCCAGCGGGCGGCATTTCAGAGCTGAACCCGCGCATCTATATCCCGGGCATCTACCAGACGGAGCTGCGCCTTGCAGAGCGCATCAAGGCATTGCTGCGAAACAAGCCCGTCCCCCTAGGAGACAATGCGCTGGCCGAGCTTTTGGGCACGATTGAGAATGCAAAGGGGCTTTCTGAGCAACAGGGGCAGGCGGTGCTCCGGGGGCTGAATGCAAGTGTGATGGTCCTCACGGGTGGCCCGGGTACGGGAAAGACCACTACAACCAATGTCCTTGTGCGGGCATATGAGGCGCAGCACCGGAAAGTCTTGCTTGCAAGCCCGACGGGGCGTGCCGCCAAGCGCGCATCCGAGGTTACGGGGAGACAGGCAAAGACCATCCACCGCCTGCTGTCGTGGAAACCTGAGCTCCGGGCGTTTGAACATAACAAAGGCAATCCGTTGGTCGCGGATGTGATTATTGTTGATGAGGCATCGATGCTGGACCTCGCGCTCGCGGATGCCCTCTTCGATGCGGTCCCGGATGGTGCTCAGGTTGTGCTGGTTGGTGATGTCGACCAGCTGCCGAGTGTGGGTCCGGGGAACATTCTGTCCGATCTGATCTCAAGTGGTGTCGTGCCGGTTTCACGCCTTACGGAAGTCTTTCGGCAGGCGGCGGAGAGTCGGATTATCACGAGCGCCCACGATGTGAACAGTGGGCGTAGCCCAC
>JBEEMN010000069.1:0-7097 GCA_041192625.1 Armatimonadota bacterium | reverse complement strand
CTCTCCGCGCTGGTCATCCCCGACGGGGGCTTTGTGGATGGCATCGCGCATCGCATCCGATGGCCGTGTCGCGGTATCCGAGGAGAGGTCAATCATGTGTGTATTCTACCGAGTTGTCGATTTATATGAAGTTAGACTTACGTTCAGTTGTTCGTAGTTTGGTACAGGTCACGAATGCCTTAGAGTTGGTATGGAGCCATCGAAAAGTAGCAACCGAGATCCGCATAGCAACGCGACTAGTCATTCCACTCAGTGAATAAAGAAACGCTCCGCCATAAATTTGGACTGGCGTAAAAACAAACATGGGGCGCTTAGCGCCCCATGTTCTTGATGACCGGATTGTTCTTTTCAGGATGGAACTCAGGGTTCATGAAGTAATACACCGTTCCCCAAGTGCCAAAGGTGACAATCAAAATACCAATCCAGATCAGACAGCCGAAACATGACTGATCTGGATTCAACCCGGACGATGGTAACCGACGGGCAGGTGCAGCTACGGGCTCAATCTGCCCATCGGTTGGTTTCACAGCTCGATCTGAGCCTTCTGTACAACAGGTGCTGCGACAGGTGCATTCTGGCGTTGATTCACCCAGCTCATCATCGAGCGAAGCTCCTTACCAACCTGCTCGAGGAGGTGATTGTCATCCCGCTTGGCCAATGCATTAAACGTTGGACGCCCTGCACGGTTCTCAAGAATCCATTCCTTTGCGAAGGTTCCAGTCTGAATCTCATCCAGAATCTTCTTCATTTCCTTCTTGGTATCGTCATTGACAATACGTGGTCCACGGGTCATGTCGCCAAACTGAGCCGTGTCGGAAATGGAGTAGCGCATGCCTGCAATACCCGCTTCATACATCAGGTCAACAATCAGCTTCAGCTCATGAAGGCACTCAAAGTACGCGATTTCAGGCTGGTAGCCAGCTTCAACCAACGTTTCAAATCCAGCCTTGACCAGTGCCGTTGCGCCCCCACAAAGAACAGCCTGCTCGCCGAAGAGGTCGGTCTCGGTCTCCTCCTGGAAGGTGGTTTCGAGCACGCCAGCACGAGTGCCGCCAACACCCTTTGCCCATGCCAGTGCAACCTTGAGCGCTTCGCCCGTTGCGTTCTGATGCACGGCAACCAGACACGGAACACCCTTACCATCGGCGAACACACGGCGGACCAGATGCCCAGGGCCCTTAGGGGCACACATAAAGACATCGACATCCTTTGGTGGAACAATCTGTCCAAAGTGGATATTAAAGCCATGGCCGAATGCAATGGCTTTTCCAGCGGTCAGACCAGGAGCAATCTCACCGGCATAAACGGCAGCCTGAAACTCATCGTTGACGAGGATCATGATGACATCGGCGCGCTGTGCGGCTTCCGTAACCGTTACAACTTCAAAGCCATCTTCGACAGCCTTGTCCCAGCTCTTGCCAGGACGGAGGCCGATAATCACATTCTGTCCTGAGTCACGCAGGTTCTGCGCATGTGCATGACCCTGCGAGCCATAGCCAATCACTGCCAGTGTCTTGCCACGGAACGCATCAAAGGATGCATCCGCATCGTAGTAAACCTTAACTGCCATATTCCTAACTCCTTACCAAAATTCCGCCGGGTCACGCCGGCAAAAGCTAATTCTCGTCCACCGCCAGGTAATCGGATGCAACAAGAGCAGCCCGTAAGTCATCCGCCTTCATCCGTATTGTGGACAGACCGGATGGTTGCCACTCGCCACCAGCGGCAAGCAGCTGGTGGCGCAGCTCTGTAGATGCATCCTCGATCGCATCCAGCTGAGCAACCAACATCGATAACATTTCCTCGTGCGTGTCCATCAGAATCGGAAGCCCTGCGACCAGCTGACGCAAATCACGCAAACGCGCTTCCACACGGTGCGCAGCTTCATCAAACTGCCGCTGCATCGCTGTCCTCCATGACATCCACTTCCGAAACTCCAACACTCTGATCGGGTTCATCATCCATAAACGATGTCCCCACCCACTTCATCCAAGCAACGCGTCCAGCAAATCCGAGTGCAATGAACAACGCCGCATTGATGAGCAATGCCTTGATCGAGTCGAGGCCAAAAGCATCCTCGATCACGTTGTAGATCAGCCACAGCGGTTCTGTCAGAACGAGAATCACCCCGTAGCCAGTCAGTTCCCGGGAACGGAACACCTTCCAGCCAAGCAGTACCAACACAGCTCCGATGGCACAAAGCCCCAGAATCAGCATGTTTGCCTGCGGACGAGTGATCATTTCCTTCATGGTTTGTTAGACCGTCCTTGAACCACGCATCATTGCGATACGCCCGGTACGCACCAGCTCACGGATACCAAATGGCTCCATTTGCTTCTCAAAGGAATCAATCTTGTCGCCGCCACCCGTGACTTCAATCACCATCGCGCGGTCAGCAATATCGACAACTTTCCCGCGGAAAATCTCGACCAGCTGAAGAATCTCTGCGCGGCGCTCCGGCTCGGACTGAACTTTGAGCAAAACGAGCTCCCGCTCGAGCATCGGGGTATCGAGGTAATCAAACACCTTATGAACATCAATCAGCTTGTGCAGCTGTTTGGTGATCTGCTCGAGCGTATCGGCATCCCCTGCGACGACAATTGTCATGCGGGACATGTTTGGATTGTCCGTGATGCTAACGGTTAGCGACTCGATATTGTAGCCGCGGCGTGCAAACAATCCGGAGACGCGGGCAAGCACACCGGGGCGGTTATCGACCAGCACGGTGATGGTATGCGTCTGCGCTGCGATTGCAGTAGCCATATCTTTTACTCCTTACCGCCTACCAAAGGCGGATGATCAAAAACAGATAAATGGCGATGCCCGCGAGCACCACCCATTTTCCAATATTGCCGACAGGGTCCGGGATGGGATCGTAAAGCTGCCATGTGTTGTCACTTCGCAGCACCGCGGGATCCGCAACATACCGACCCTTTCGGGAAACAATTCCAACTTCAGCAAGGTGCCAGGCTTCATCTGGAACACCCTTTTCACATTCGAGCAGCGGGTGTCCGTGTGCAGGAATCACCCTCTTTGGCCTCCGGGATGCAATCAGCCGCAAAGACCGTCTCACCGCAACCCAGTCCAATGTGTCGATGTTAGGTGGCATCCGGAGCTGCTTTGTCTGCCGCCACATCGGGATCATTTGATCCCAATCGATGGTCGACAATGCATCCCCTGCGAGCAACACCCCATCTGATGTTCGGAAAAACCCAATGCTTCCCGGTGTGTGACCAGGAAGCGCGAGGAGCTCCCAACCTTGCATCGGGCAGTCGCTGTCCAATGTCACCGCATCCGGTAGTGCAGCCGCTTGGGGTTCCTTCCGAAACCTCGCGGTAGCACTTGCGATGCCATGACAGGTCGTATCAACGGGTGGATATGAGATGACTCCATGGACCATCGGTGCTTCCGCAGCCGAACAGTACACAGGACAGCCCCATTCCGCAGCCAGTTCCCCAGCCGCTCCCGCCACGTGACCATGGCCATGCGACAAAATGATGCCCGTTGGCTTTACATCGCCTAACACACTCCAAACAGCTTCATGGACCACCCGAGTGTCCATCGCACAGCCGGGATCCAGCAGCCACCACGTTTGCGCATCATCCTGGATGAGCACAGCGTTGGTACCTGCAGGCGTTGCTATGTAATGGACACCTTGGGCAGCTTCAGCCATTAGCGGGCGACATCCACCACTTCGTCAGCAACTGGCATCCGAGTATCGCGAGGCTGGTAGTGACAGGTGCTCTCTGGCTCTTCAATCTGCCGTGGCTTGCGGACAATCATGTCGCCAACCGTCTGCCCGGATGGAATCATCGGGTAGACGTTTGTCTCCTTGACCACACGGAAATCGATGAGGACAGGCCCCTCGGTTTCCATCGCCTTACGGATTGTCGCTTCGACATCCGCGACGTTGTCACAGCGAAGTCCGAGCATGCCATATGCTTCGGCGACCAGGACGAAGTCCGGTGCGCGCTCCATGTCGACACTCGAATAGTGCTTCTGCCAGAACATTTCCTGCCACTGACGAACCATCCCGAGGAAGGTATTGTTCAAAATGGCAATCTTCACAGGCAGCTTATAAATGGTCGCAACGATGAGCTCTTGGATACACATCTGGAAGGAGCCATCACCGGAGATACACCAAACATCCTTGTCAGGACCAACACCAAAGCTGGCGCCGATCGCTGCAGGGAGTCCGAAGCCCATCGTGCCAAGGCCACCACTCGTGATGAACTGGCGCGGCGAACGCATCCCGAAGTGCTGAGCAGCCCACATTTGATGCTGGCCAACATCGGTGGTAACAACCACATTTCGGTCTGTCAGGCGTGCGATCTCACGGATAACCCATTCCGCATGGAGGGTTCCATCTTGTGCGCCATCGTTGTATTCAAGCGGCATGTCCGAGCGCCATCCATCGAGCTCAGCGCGCCACTCGCTGATGTCCTGTGTTTCATCCACAAGCGGGAGCAAGGCTTCGAGCGCCTCTGCACAGTTCCCGACGATGCTGACATCCGCACGGCGAACCTTGTTGATTTCACCTGGATCGATGTCAAAGTGAATGACTTTTGCGTTCTGCGCAAAGGCGCTGACCTTGCCTGTTACGCGGTCATCGAAGCGCGCGCCGATAGCAATCAGCAAGTCACAGTGTTCCACCGCGAGGTTTGCGTAGGCCGTTCCGTGCATCCCAAGCATCCCGAGCGAGAGCGGATCGTTCTCAGGAAACGTCCCGAGGCCATGCAGGGTTGTGGTCACAGGGAAGCCGGTCTTGTGTGCGAGGGCTTGCACGAGGTGCTCAGCGCCAGCCGCCTTGGCACCACCACCGACGTAGAGGACAGGTTTCTTAGCCTGTGCGATTAGCTCTGCAGCGCGCTTGACTTGGACCTTGTGGACCTTGAAATCAGACTTAAAGCTTGAAATCTCGATGTTCTGGACTTCATCTGGATCGTATTCCACGATGGCGCGGAAGACATCAACAGGGACATCAACGAGAACCGGCCCCGGACGCCCAGAGCGCGCGATATGAAACGCTTCGTGCATGACACGTGGGAGGTCGTTGACATCTTTCACAAGCCAGTTATGCTTGGTGATCGGCATCGTGATTCCGGTGATGTCCGCTTCCTGGAACGCATCTTTGCCGATGACTTCTGTGCGGACCTGTCCGGTGATGGCGACCATCGGGATTGAGTCCATCATCGCATCGCAGATTGCGGTTACGAGGTTGGTTGCCCCTGGACCGGATGTCCCGATACATACACCAACTTTGCCTGTGGCGTGGGAGTAGCCTTCGGCCATATGGCCGCCGCCCTGCTCGTGCCGCACAAGAACGTGCTGCAGGAAATCGCAGTGGTAGATTTCATCGTAAAGCGGAATAACCGCACCGCCAGGATATCCAAAGATTATCTCGACGCCCTCACGGCGGAGACTCTCCAAGAGGGCTTTCGCGCCCGTGCTCTTAATTTTCGCCATCACAGCCACCTCTCAACGTACCCATTTGTGGGTCCGGAAACAAAAAAGCCCCCGTCCCATGCTCACTCGGGACGAGAGGCTGGGCTGTAACTTGCCTGCGCACTCCCGCGGTACCACCCGAATTGCCACATTGCCGACTGCCAAAGCAGAGGGTTGCAGCCACTCGTTGCGCTATGTCGGGCGCGGCCCGGCAGACCTACTTATCGCAATGCGATGTTCAACCCGCAGCTCAGAGGGGAGATTCACACGCACGTGCCTACTGCCTCGCACCAAACGGCAGCTCTCTGAAAGCACACGTTGCGGCTACTAGCCTCGTCAACGCTACCAAAACCAGTTGAAATACAGGGGTAAACCCTACAAATTCAAACCCAAATTATCACGTGAAGGTGTGAAAGTTCAATAAAAACTTCCATAACATTCGGGAACGCCGGGCATCTCTCAACCGATACACTACCTCTAATGGCATCACTGAGCGAACGAGACCTCCTGCACGCCCGCGGCCTCCTCCACCTGCATAAAGGCGAGAAGCAGCTTCCATCCGGGATGCATTTACAGAACGAGCCGCGGAGCACCGGTGTCGATATCGCGATGACGGTTTTGAGCCTTGCCACCGTCGCAGCCAGCCGCGCAACACGCAATACAGGCTGGATTGAGCAATACCGCAGCGAGATGCAAAAAGCTCTGAGCGCATTCGATGCTGCACTTGCGATCGATGCCGAATATGCTCCCGCGCACCATGGCCGAGCCCAGGCCTTGCGTTATCTCGGAGACCAGGAACAGGCCCTCGGAGCGGCACGCACGGCCGCTGCACTTGAGCCAGAAAATGCCGATTACCGCCGACTTGCCGCCACGCTGCTGGAGCGAAGCGATGCCAATGTCGGGCAAGTAGCAGCCCCTGCGGATAACCGGCCGCAAGCGCCACGCCCCGTGGCAGCCACACCGCGTCCGCAAACGCGCCGACAGCAACCAAATGTCCCACTCATTCCCCTGCAACCGGATGGCTCGCCTCTGACATGGGACGACATCATCCTTCCGGAACGCA
The DNA here is from genome assembly GCA_041192625.1 of Armatimonadota bacterium. GTDB lineage: Bacteria > Armatimonadota > Armatimonadia > Armatimonadales > Armatimonadaceae > CAIRTT01. The sequence goes on along the minus strand of JBEEMN010000069.1, from coordinate 589 downwards.
CAAAGCGCACACTTCGCCAGATCCAAAAAGTGATCGAGTCGCCCGAACAGGCCAGACGCCTTGGAGTAGAACCGCCAAGTGGACTGCTTCTCTACGGCCCTCCAGGAACCGGGAAAACCACCATCGCCAAAATCCTCGCGAGCCAGGCAAGCTGTTCGTTCTTCGCAGCAAGCCCCGCGTCAAAGTGGATTGGTGAAGGGGAAAAAGCGGTCTCAAATCTCTTCACGCAAGCACGTGCCGCTGCGCCGAGTATCGTCTTCCTCGATGAAATAGATGCTCTTGTCCCCAACCGCTCCGGGGGTGTCAGTCAGCCAAGTGACAAGATTGTGAATCAATTTCTCCACGAAATCGATGGCCTTTCAGGCAATCAAGGAGTCTTCGTCGTTGGAGCAACGAACCGCCCCGAGCTCCTCGATGATGCGGTTATCCGCGGCGGCAGACTCTCACTAAAAATAGAAATCCCAGCCCCAGACATGGTTTCCCGGCTGAGCATTCTCGCGCTGCACACGCGTGGGGTTGTCTTGTCACCGGATGTCGACATCGAGCAGCTGGCCGCCGAAACCGATGGCTATAGCGGTGCGGATTTGCG
>JBEEMN010000068.1:0-6796 GCA_041192625.1 Armatimonadota bacterium | reverse complement strand
AGACATCATCCGTACATTAATGGCTTTGTTGCCAGATATCCAACAATGGCGTCATCACTCGGTATTGATGTCTGTGCACCCATCGTGAGGGTCGACAAAGCAGCTGCTGCTGAGGCGTAATGCATCGCATCTGTGAGCGAATCTCCTGCCACAAAGCGTGCCGCAAAGGCACCACAAAAAGTATCTCCGGCGGCGGTGGTATCGACTGGATTGACGATGAATGCTGGCTGGAAGAATGTTTCGGCGCCGCAAGACCAGACGATACCGGCTGCCCCCAGCGTGATGACCACAACGCCATATCCTTGTTCACACAGGACCATCGACGCAAGCTCAGCCGAACTCCTGTCATTCACAACCGACTGGACCATGATCGATGCTTCATGTTCATTCACAATCAGCACATGAATGCCCGCAAGGTAGCGCTCAGGAATGTGTAGGACGGGAGCGTTATTGAAGATGACCGGGATGTTGTTTTCGGATGCCACATCGATTGTTTTGAAAATGGCCTCGGGGCTGATCTCTCCTTGCAAGAGGTATGCGCCTACATTAGTCGTAGCGGATGGTGGCGAAACATGAACATTCGCCCCGGAGGCCACTGCAATAAGGTTCTCTCCCCTGCCGTCCACGACAATGACAGCCGTGCCCGTCGGACAGTTGGGGACACGGATGACATTGGAGCAATCAATGCCGCTTCCGACATATTGGCTTAGCAGTTCATCGCCGTAGGCATCATCCCCCAGCGCGGCATGCAGCACGACGGTTCCGCCTGCACGCTTGGCTGCAACCGCCTGGTTCGCTCCCTTGCCGCCAGAGACTTGCAGAAAGCTGCCCCCGAGAACTGTATGCCCAGGGGCAGGAAGTGTAGCAACCTGCATCACAAGATCCATATTGCAGCTGCCAACAACGTGAATCTCACGCATGAATTAGGCGCCTACAGTCCAGGATCGGATGGACTTCTGATCCCGAATAACCATCTGGTTACCGGCGAAACATGGCATTGACCAGAGGCTACCCGGCTCGGAAATTGTGTAGGTGTAGAGGGGTGTCCAGGCCTTTGTGGATGCATCGGCGACCGTGACTTCTCCCGAATCCGAAACAATCACAATATGCTTTCCAATCAATGTGACATTGATGATTTGCTTGGCGATACGTGGGCTTGTCCAGAGTGTCGCACCAGTGGCAATCGCGACACAGATGGCCCTCCGCGAACGCATATCGAACCCAACAAGGGCATCATCAAGAATGACCGGATTTGTCATGTATGTGCTCATCTCCGCATTCTTCCAAGCGGACTTGAGCTCATATTTTCCATTGATGAGTTGGACATCAACCGCTTCCGTTGGCCGCGCTTCTCCGGAAATAATCAGCCGATTACCAACGGGTATCGCATTACAAATGGTCTGCTCGTACATCGCCGTGTAAGGAGAATCCCAAAGTATCTGCTTCGATGCACGATCAATCCCAGCGAGGCGCTTGCCAGAAAAGGACATCAGGAGCTGCTTACCGTGCATCTCCGTAAAGACCGGGCTTGTGTAAGACCCCTTTTCCTTCAGTACAGACCACTGGAGGACACCATCGGATGCACGGAACGCCGCAATGGAACCTGCCTTTTGGCCGCCAACATTGAAAATGACATTGTCACCATCGGCGAGAGCACTGGATGAAACGCCACAGATTGGAAAGTTCGCATCGCCGCCACCAGGCATTTTCTCCGAGCCGCCATACTCTTTTGCACAATCGTGACGCCATTTAAGCTTGCCTGTTCGGGCATCCACAGCGGTCATCATCCCGCCAAGGCCAAGCGAAAAAATAGTTCCCTGATGATACAGCGGAGTCGCATTTGGGCCTTTGCCAGCGGTTGGATCGGGCGCGACGAAAGTGGATGGATACTTGTATTCCCAAAGGAGCTTTCCCGTGCCCTGATCCAAGGCAAAGATACGCTCTAAACCGGCAGGTTGTACGGCAGTTCTGTCCATGCAGTAGACACGTCCATCGGCGATGATCGGTGATGCATAGCCAATGCCTACGGGTGTCGTCCAGCTTGCCTTTGGAAGCTTGGTTGGCCATGGGAGTGTTTGTGGGATGGTTCCATTACGTGATGGCCCCCGCCATTGCGGCCAGTCCTGTCCATTGCCAAAAGTACGCATTTCATGTGCTCCAAAGAGGTTCTAATAATACAGTGTACACTCATGACCATCCGTTGCCGTAATCCTTCTCCATGATCGCCAAGACAGCAAATTCGGTAACATATTGGTATGCGAATTATCACGGCTAACCTAAACGGAATCCGCTCCGCCCAGAAGAAGGGCTTTTTTGACTGGATGGCGACGACAAACGCCGATGTCGTCTGTGTTCAGGAGCTCAAAGCCCAGGAATCGGACCTAACGGATGAGATGCGGGCACCAGCTGGCTATACGGGACACTTCTCGTATGCAGTGGAAAAGGGCTACAGCGGCGTTGGAATATATGCCAAACAAGCCCCAGTCAACCTGAGGTATATGCTTGACCATCCAATTTTCGATACCGAGGGCCGCTATGTTGAGGCAGAATTCGCGAACTACACAGTCGTGTCCCTTTATCTGCCATCGGCAAGCTCACGCAACCCTGAAGAACAGGCAATCAAGCAGCAGAAGAAGGACGAGGCCCTGCGTGTGTTCGCAGAGCATATGCAAAGTCTAAAGGCATCCGGGCGCTCGATAATCATTTGTGGAGATTGGAACATAGCCCACACAGAGAAAGACATCAAAAACGCAAAAGGCAACAAGAACTCCAGTGGCTTCCTCCCGCATGAACGGCAGTGGATGACAGATCGCTTCGACGGGGATGGTTGGGTGGACATCTTCCGCTCCCTTTATCCAGATGAAGAAGCATTGGGTTACTCGTGGTGGTCCAATATGCCAGGTGTCTTCGCAAAAAATGTTGGTTGGCGGTTGGACTATCACGTGACAACGGAAGACATCGGGAAGCGCTCACAAGCTGCATTTGTCTACAAGGATGTCCGTTTCTCGGACCATTCGCCGGTTGTCGTGGACTATTCGGATTAAAGCCAGCCAAAGCGCAGCTGCCGTTGATATGGCTGAACCAAGCTGGTTGAAAGCTAGTGCAGTCAGCAAAAACGAAAAAATCCTCCCAGTGTTTACTGGGAGGATTTACTATGTAAGCATCAGTCTCGACTAACGGCTCATGCCGTTGTTGTTCTTCATGCTTTCCTTGACACTTTCAGGTGTGATTTTTACGGTTTCACCCGTTGCTTCACTTCCACTGAACTTCTTCTCATCTTTACTGCAACCAACAGTGATGAAAAGAACACATATCACGGCGAAAATAGCGAATATTCGTTGCATACAGTCCCCTATGGATTGGAGGTATACCAGCTACCATCCGCTCGCTGGTGAGGAATACCCCAGAATTCATGCTGTCCAGCGTATGGACCCTGTGAGATGCGGAACAGGCGAATGACTTGACCATCCAGCGCAGCACAGGTGTACGGAGTTCCATTAGCAGCCGTCGAGAGCTTTGCAGGAACAGCCTTGGCATGGCCATCGGCGTAGTTTACGTTCACCATCCCGTTATGCCGTGCGGCAACTGGGCTCCAGAAAGCACCGCAAGCAAAGTCAGGTGGAGGGTTGACGGCTTGAATCGTTGGTACGCCATCGGAGATAAAGGCTGTCTCAGCGATATATTCCAGACTTGCCATAGTCTTGACAGCCCGGCCATTTCCAAAGAAGTTTGATGGTGACCCTTGCTCAACAACTGCATAGTTGAAATTGTAGGAAAGGTATTGGTATGGAGGTGAGCCAACACACAGTGGAGGCGCTCCCATCGCACCCTGGATGTTTTGCCAACCACGGAAGATGTCGACAGCCTTAGGTGCTGAAGGACAGAGCATAACTTGGCTGTTTTTTTGATACGGCGACAGTGCGTTATAGAACGAGAAGACGCACGGAGGGTTGTTCCCCATGTTGATGTACAGGCTGAGTGGATATGTTTCATCATAGTCCTGTACGTACATCATTCCGGCAATTCCGGACTGCTTCAGGTTGGACAGACAGGATGCCTGTCGTGCTTTTTCACGTGCCTGTGCGAAGACAGGGAACAATATTGCGGCAAGGATTGCGATAATCGCAATCACCACAAGTAACTCGATTAGGGTAAAACCGCTTTTGCGACGTTGCATGGCGACCTCCAACATTTATTTAGTTTTGCACTGCAGGCATTCGTCTGCATTGGCACCAAAATACCATGCATTTGGGGTTATCGGTGCTGATTACTAAATTCCTAGGATTCACTCAAACGCTTTTGTGCAATCCCTCCGTACATGGCATGTACCGTACTGAGCAGCTGAGGTAACCGATCAGCGAACGGGCTTGCTGCACAAGCCTCACGGATTGCTGCGGCATCGATGTCTGCAGCGCTGTTTCCCGGAAACCAGTGGTTGGCATGTCCAAACAGGTTGTAGCGAGATTTTGCCCATTCTGTGAGGTCAAGCGGGGCACCAAATGTAAACAAACGAAGGATTTCAAGGACGTGAACACCACCTGGAAGTGCTTCCCAGTCCTTTGGGATACCGTCTTGCCACTTTAACATCCAATCTGAGCCATGAAACGCCGTGAGGCGAGCATTGAGATTATCAAGGACAGGAGCGATTGCTTCTGCCGCATTGTCGTAGTGTGGAAGCGATGCGACATGTGCATCAAAGTCCGTTGGCCGGGATGCACCAATACTCAGCGTATGGATTTCCGGGTGGGATAAACAGAACAGGTTGTTGAAGGCCATCGGAGTCAAGGGAGCACAGATGTCCACGAGGCGCTGCGGAGGATCGTAGAGGCGTCCACCTTTATCCGATGGGCTGATGATGAAGACACCCATGTCTTGGCGTGTGGCTTCACGAACAGCTTCCCAGTTGAACTGATTGATCCAATACCAATGCAAATTAACGTAGTCAAACTCTCCGGTTGCACATGCTCGCGTAATGACATCGCAAGGCGCGTGGGTTGACAGTCCGACACTTCGGATACGCCCCTGCTTTTGATACTCACGAACGACTGATAAACACCCGCCGGGCTCCAAGACCTGATCCAAAAGCTCTCCAGTGTTGACTCCGTGGAATGCAAAGAGGTCAACATGGTCGACTTTCAGGTATGCCATCGACTTTTCGAAGGTTTCCCTAAACTTGGCGGCATCCATGGGAGTGATCTTGGTCTGAAGAATGATTTTAGAGCGGTCAAGCTTTGGAAGGACCCAACCCAGCTGCATTTCACTGCTACCGTAGCCACGGGCTGTTTCGATATGGTTGATGCCCAGTTCCAGGCTACGGCGGATGGTTGCTTCGAGGTTTTCCTGATTCTCGGCTGGCACTTCAGATGGCTCAACATCCTGCCATTTGTACTGATATCGCATGCCGCCACAAGAGAAAACAGGCATCTGGAGCTCTGTCCGACCAAAACGACGCCGTGGCATGTTATGAACCATTGTCTTCAATCCATCACTCTCATCAGAAACGTTTTGCAGTGTATCGTTGCATGACTCATAATCAATTACGTAGCCGTTACGACCCAACACTGTTGTCGGAATGTCAAATACGCTGCGATGGTCCCGAATACACAAAATGGCCACAATACGAGATGTAGCCCGTGAATCGGGCGTGTCAGTCACGACCGTGTCAACGGTGCTTAATAATGCCCCGCGACCCGTTCATGATGCAACGCGTGCCAAGGTTCTTGATGTTGCCCGACGGCTGCACTACGTCCCGACGGCCAGCGCTATACGACTTGTAAAGGGCAAGAGTAAGGTCATCGGGATGGCCTTTCCCAACGTCGAAGCAAGCCTTGTCACCAACTACAATGCTGCCAAAGTCCTTGCGGGAGCACTCTCCGTTGCAGCCGAGGAAGGCTACGTCGTACAACTCAATCCACAGCCTTGGAGCGGTGGTGAGGATGGCGTTTCACAAGTACGCGCAACGGGCGTAGATGGCATATTACTGCTTTGGCCCAGTCAGACATCAGATCAGACAGACCAGCTAGCAAAGAGTGGTATTCCCGTCGTTGTCATCGCAGCATCTGCCAACAGCACATCAGCTCTGACATCCAGCGTGGATGTCGAAAATGTTCTTGGCGGCCGCATGGCAGCGCAACACCTGATTGACTTAGGTCACCAAAATGCAGTCTATGTTGCAGGTGCGCTTGATCAGGAGTCTGTCCATCAACGGTACCGTGGCTTTTGCGATGTCTTTGCAGAGCACAATCTTCCAGAACCAAGCATGATTGGCTTCTCGTTTAACCCAGTGGTGGCTGAGCAAGCAATTGATGCCCATCTGAGCGCTGAGAAAACGGCAACGGCATACTTTGCCACAAACGACAGCCTGGCTATCAGCGTTATCAGGGTTGCGTCGTTGCACGGTTTAAGTACGCCGCAAGACATTAGTGTTGTCGGCTTTGATGATGCTCCAATTGCGCAGCACATGTCCCCCTTGCTGACAACCTTTGTCTTTCCCATGGAAACCGTCGCGGAAACAGCCATGCGCCAACTGATCGCCTTGGTCGCCGGAGAAACAGTTGAAGAGGTGCGTATCCCCCCCCGCCTCATACGCAGAGAATCCACCGCCCCGTTAGTCAAGCTCCCGGGACGATAGATGTTTGTGATGTGCCAGTTAGGTCGGCGGCGCTCGTCGTGCTGTTTTGTAGCGCTAGAGTTTGATGCCAAATGAGAGAAGATTTATTGACGATGCGCCTTCATCTGTAACATGGCGTAGCTCAACATAGGCTTTTTTGCCGACCGGAAGGCCGAATGCAACGGT
>JBEEMN010000067.1:0-6832 GCA_041192625.1 Armatimonadota bacterium | reverse complement strand
CGTAGAATCATCCGGAGACACGGGTACCTAACACGATGCCGGCAATGGATGCATATCAAGACTTTCTGAAGGCACGTGGTGTCACCACCGGCACGCCTCGGGAGACTACAGCACGGGGACGCTACGTCATCGTGGATGGCGTCACAATGCCCATCGAAGAAGCCCAGCGCCTTGCTAAGGCAAAGCTGGATGACCCTGCCGTTGGTGCATCGCCCGCTCTGGTGAAGCAAACACCGCAACTCACCATCGCCCCCGTGGTACAACCGGCTATTACGGCATCGACACTTATCGATGCCATTTCAGGTGGAAAAATCCGCCAGGGAGTTCTCGAACTTGAAGCGGACAGCGCATCGATACCAGCTGAAATCCCTGAAACATACGAGGATGTCCTCCGTCTCTGGCAGGCAGTCCCCCGGCATATTCAGATTCTGGTCCACCAGATGAATGGCCGCCTTGTGGATGTTGCTCCGACGACAGACCCGACGCGGGACCAAACCATCCTCAAAATTCTGGACAATGAGATTTCACTGGATGAAGCGGCGCAGCTGCTGGATGTCTGTGATGCGACGGTTCGGCGGATGACAAAGGCCGGGACACTGGTTCACCGGAGGACCATCGGGAAGCATCGTCGCTTCCGCGTCTCGGATGTGATGCGGGTTTTTGAAACCCGTCTTGGGAAAAGTGGGGGGCAGGACGATCTCACGTAACGCGATACAGCAGCTGTGGTGCGATGGTGCACGCAGGTCGGAACACCTTATGGTCTGTAGGAGTTTGTGGCAACAACTTATTGGACGCCACGCCTTTCCAGATACGTGGAATGGGGTGGTGATGATTCCAACATCCGTGGGCGTGCATACCTTTGGGATGCGTTTTCAGATGACAGGTGTCTGGCTCTCAGCATCGTATACCAGCCTTGGATCGCTATCTCTTCTCCCCAATAAAGTCTACTTGGCACCGCCTGGAACGCTTGGGATTCTGGAGACATCCGGGGATGCGCTTGGCGATGTTCCGACAGGTGCACAGCTTGCGATAAGGGATGCCCGTTGAGAATCGCGCTCCTGACGGAAAGCTGGTACCCAGTTGTCAATGGCGTGACGGCGAGTGTGCGTACGCTTGCGGATGAGCTGATGGCTGGCGGGGATGAAGTCATCATCGTCTGTCCAGATATGCCCGGCGCCGACCTCGACCCGCTCTACGTACAGCGCGTCCCAAGCTGGGTCAGCCCATGGAACACACGTAACCCCTTTGCGTACCCACCGTATGGCCCGCTTTCGCATCGGTTGGACAACATCGATGTCGACATCGTCCACTCACATCACCCATTTGGGCTTGGGCTCTATGGCCACAGGCTTGCGCGGCGCCTTGGAGTGCCACATGTCTCAACGTTTCACACGCTGTACTTTTCGTACATCCATTACTCCCCCTTCCCACCACCGGTTAGCCGCTGGTGGCTGCGAACTGTCCTGACCCAGTTCTACAGTGGGTGCGCCCTGCTGACGGTTCCCAGCAAGGATACAGAAATCCAGCTTCGTACGGAAATGCGGATGCCTTGTCCGATGGAAGTGCACCCAACGGGCGTCTCGCTCCCAGGGGTGGTGGATGCAGAGCGCGCGGGAGCGCTTCGCACACTGATGGGCATCCAGCCGGATGACCGCGTGGTGTTGTACGTAGGCAGGATAGCCTGGGAAAAGAACTGTCGGTTGTTACTGGAGAGCTTCGCTAGGTTGCCGGAAAACTGTCATTTGGTGATGGTTGGCGGCGGTCCGGATGGCGACTCGCAGGCGGAGTTTTCGGCTGAGCTCGGGATGGACAGACGGACGCATTTTGTGGGACCAGTCTCGCGGGAACTTTTGGTGGATTACTACGGGATGGCAGATATTTTTGCATTTCCCAGCTACACGGAAACGCAGGGGCTGGTCCTGGGCGAAGCGCAGTCCTGTGGCCTGCCATGCGTGGCAGTAACGGGTGGTGGAGCTGCCGAGTTTGTCAGAAATAATGTTGATGCGCTGGTGGTTCCCCCAGAACTTGATGCCTTCGCCGGAGCCTTGTTGCGGCTTGTCGCAGACAATGGTTTGCGCAATCAGATGTCCGCTGAAGCACTGGCATCCCCAGTTCGTCCGAGCGTCGCAGAAATGGTGTCCCACATACGTCAGATGTATGTGCGCTTGATTGCAGAGCATCAGAAAACATCTGGTGCTTGATTGACTACGTTGTTATGCAGAGTGCTTACGCAAAAGTAGTCGTAGAATCACCAAAAACGGGTGATTGTACTGTGTTTCGGAACCCTCGTTTGGCACGGTACGTGTTATGATTTTGTTTCGTGCCGACACAGGGCCTGACCCTACGGTACGAGTGAATCCTAATGCTGTATTTTGTGCTAAAGAATGATCGAAAACTGGGACCCTTTACGGAATCCCAGCTTCAGGAGCTCCTCAGCGCCGGCCTTATTTCTGCTGTAGACCGCGCATGGAAAGTGGAAGAGTCCGAAGGGACTCCTCTTGACCAGATGTTTGCAGGTGAGCAGAATCCAGCCGAGGAAGAGCTTGATACGGTTCACAGCTCCCCGATCGCCGTTTCCCAGGGAATGCGTCCACAGGCGCTGGAAGCCGTTGGTGTTCCTTCGCATCCTGCGCATCAATGGGATGACAGTGTGGTAGGCCCGGATATCCCTCATACGCGTGGTACGGGCGTCCCCGATGTTCCTAACTGGCCAAGTGAACGCGCGCCTCTAAATCTTGATCTCGATATGGACAGGTTGTCATCCGTGGATGCCATCCTTCCTCTGAAAGTCGCTGTTGACTATCAAGAGCGTCCTTTCGCAAATGTCCTCTCAGATGATGAGCCTCTTACAGATGTGGGTGTGGATGCGGTTGTTGACACCGCGGTATCTACAGCGACTGTAACGGAACCGCAGGCAGACATTCAGGCTGCTGAATCTGATGCCGTGGCGCTGGATGTTATTTTGCAGCAGGATGCTGCGGCAGATTTTCTGGTCACCGCCGAGTTTCCTCTGACCCCGGTGTCTGCTGTCGATGATTCGAATGTAGCGGATGTCAGTGCCAAAGATGTTGTTGCGGAAGTCGCTCAGGAAAGCAACATCGAAGTAGCAGCACCTCCTGCTCCACTGAGCGTGGTACCTGATGTGCAGCCGGTTACCGTTGTAAACCATGAACCCGCAGCAGTGGAAGCAGCCGTAGAAGCGGTTGCCATTGTTCAGCCGCAACCGATACCAGCTCCTGCTCCGGTAGTTGAGCCTGTGGTTACTGCGGTTCTGAAACATACGGATCCACCTGCTGATGCACCTGTCGTTCCATCAACGGCGCTAGTTCCAGTTGTGCCTCCAGTCGTGGTGGAAGCCATCACAGCCCCTGCTCCGGTTGTTCCCATCGCGGCACCTGTTTTGCAGGATTCCTCCGTAGGCACCAGTTTTTCAGGATTCCAGCCTGCGGCTACGCTGTCTCAGCCTCCTGTTACCCCAGCGCCAAGCGTGCCAACCGAGCGCCGTACCGCAGCTGAGCGGAGTGCAGAAGATGTTGAGATTAACAATGTCTGCTCACGGATTGAAGCGCGGCTGGCTGAACGCCGGATGCGGTCATCCAATGTGCGCGTCGTGCCAACGGGTGGCATCGCAGTTTTTGGTGGCCTTCTGTATGCAATCCCACTTGTAAGCCTTGCGATGTATGGTTTTGCGATTCAGATTGCAACCGCAGGCACATTCAAGATCAGCGCAGGGGTGGTTCCGTATCTGGTTGAGGCCGCGGCAGCGTTCCTCTTCCATGCCTACGGTGTTGTGGTTGGACACAAGGTTCTAACGGGTGATCAAAAGGGCCGTGTCTACGCAGAGCGTCACCTCGAGCTGCGCCGTTTTATCCTCCCGGCGATTTGGATGACCTTGTTTTTCATCGCAGGTCCGGTCCCGATGGCACTGCCTGGTTTACCAGTCTCCTCGGATGCCGCATCCCAGCTGACTCTGTCTCCCTTCCAGCTGCGTATTTTCTACATGGTTGTGCTGGAGCAGATTTTCTGTGGCGCTTGGGATATCTACTTCCGCCGCTCAAAGCGCGTTGCTGAAACATACACATCAGAGCCGTATATCTGATACCTACCCGGTATTTTCGGGTGCTGACAAGAAAAGGGATGTCTTCACGGACATCCCTTTTTCTGCATTTTCAGTGTTTTAAAAACCAGCAAACAATTGTTTGATTTCCGGATTGCAACCCATTAGTATAGTAGTCCTGCAAACAACTGTTCGATTGGAAATGCCCCATTAATGATTACTTGCTTTGACTGGCGTGGAATCCGTCTGCGTATCGCCCGCAGTATCCAGGCAATCACCTCGGAAACCCCATTGGTGATCACAACCGATACCACAACCGTCCATCAAGCCTGCCCAAAAGCAGGTGCAAGTGGTATCCGCACTGGTCAGACAATTCTTGCAGCACGGTCACTCTGTCCGGGTTTATGTGTTCATCCGGATGACCCCGAGGCGGTGCGTGCAGCGGTTGAGCAGGCTTGGGACCGGCTTGCGATTGAGTCGTGTTATGTCGAACCAGATGGCCTTGAGCGGTGCTATGTGCACCTTGATGACATCCCGGTGGAGCCATGGCTTGAAACGCTTGGAGCTGACCTTGCGGAGATTCTGGGGTGTGCGGTGCGGGCGGGGGCTGGGCGGTCGAAGTGGCTGGCATTTCATGCGATGCGCAAGTGTAAGCGTCCCTTTCCAGATGCTAGGTTTGCAACGGCTGTTTTGCAGGCAGCGGATGCATGGCTGGCGCTGGGAAATATAGAGCTTTCAGACATTTCCCTTGGGCTGTCCCCGGCACTTCAGGAGCGCTTCCGTAAAGCGGGGGTGACAAAGCTTGGGGATGTGATTCGTGTTACGCCGCAGCGTCTTCCGAAATCTCTGCGTGTGGATGCCCTGCGTCTCGCGGATCTTGCTGTCGGCAACGATGCAAACCCGGTTCAGCCACTTTGGCCTCCAGATTCGCTTACTGAGCAGCAGCGCTTTGCTCCCGGGGATGAGTGTTGCTTTCAGGAGCAAGTTGTGCAGATTCTGGATGCACTGACAAAGGTCATCAGCCAGCCCTTGCAGCGACGCGGGGTCTTTGCAAAGGGTTTGGCGGTGGTAGTGGTGGATCAGGATGGCGGGGAGCACAGGCAGGAGGCAACGCTGAAGGCTCCAATTGCGGATGCAGCGGCACTTTTACGAGCGGCCAGGCGGCTTTGGGCGCGCTTTCCTCCCCTTGGGCCACTGACTGGCATTGCGCTGAGTGCGCTGCGCCTTGAGGCTGGTTCTGCGGCGCAGGGCACGCTGTTTGACCTGTTTGGAAGCCCGGCTAGCGTCACGGATGACATCCATGATGGCCTTGCGGATGGCCATGTGCGTGCCGGTTCGGAGCGGGCCAGGCGTCTTCGCTCAGCTGCTGCGTATCTCACCGCCCGACAAGGACATCGCGCTCTCCAAAGTGGCCGGACTGTAGGGAGTACACGGGCATCCGATGGCTGGATTTCTCCTCTTGGCACGCGGCTTTTAGAGCGGATAGATGTCCGTCTTGACCTGATAGGCCTCCCTGCACACTATGAGCGCACGTGCAAATATGCATCCCACCAGGCCTATGACATCCGGTTTATTCACGACCGCTGGCGTGAGGAGCAGGTTTTGCGGAGCACACTCGATGGCCCCACGGATGACATCGTTTACCGTGTCGAAACCATGCCATGGTCGATAGCAGAGCTGAGGCAGCGTGGGGAGCTTTGGTACCTGACAGGGATGGTTGATTAAGCCCATGGGATTTGTACATCTCCATGTCCACAGCCCATGGAGCTGGCTGGATGGCGCAACAGAGATCGAGCAGCTGGTCCTGCTGGCGGCGGAAGCCGGTATGCCTGCGCTCGCCCTCACAGACCATGACAATGTCTGTGCAGCGGTGCGCTTTACCCAGCTGTGCCGTCAGTATGGCATCCGGCCAATTCTTGGTACCGAGCTGACCATGGAAGATGGCAGTCACATCACTCTTCTTGCGAGAACGCGTACCGGGTATGCCAATCTGTGCATTTTGCTGAGCCAGGCGCATGCGCTTGGTGGCAGACGTACGCCTGGCTGCAGCTGGGACAGCCTCTTTGCCCACGCGGATGGTGTTGTCTGTCTCAGTGGCTGTTCCCGCGGGCGGGTTGCGGAGCTAATCCGCAAGCGTGAGCACCGTGATGCTCTTGCATTGGCGCAGCGCTGCAAGGGGGCATTTGGGGCGTGGTATTTCCTCGAGCTTCAGGATGACTGGACACCTGGCAGCCTCCCACTTCAGCGGACGCTGGCACAGCTCTCCGCGCATACAGGCATCCCGCTGGTCGCAACCAATAATGTGCACTACGGAGTCCAAGCGGATGCGGTGGTGCATGAGGCGCTGCGTGCGATGTCATCCGGGACACCTCTTGGCTTACAGCGTGGTCTAACGCCTATTAACCATGAGCGCTGGCTGAAGCCAGCAGAGGTTATGCAGCAGCAGTTTTCCGCATTTCCGGATGCCTGCCGGAATACATTGCTGATCGCCGATGCCTGTGCGGATGTCCTTCCTATCGGGGAGGTCCTGACACCCCTTTGGAAAGATGGTGATCCGCAGCGCCAGCTTCATACGCTTGTCAGGCAAGGGGCACGGGTCCGCTATGGAATTACCGATAAAGGAGAGCTTTCACCAGCTGTTGAGAAGCGGCTGGCCCACGAGCTGGATGTCATCTGCACTCTTGGATTTGCGGACTACTTTCTGATGGTGCACCGCATTGTTTCCTGGGCACGCGCCCGTGGAATCCGCTGCGCTGGGCGCGGCTCGGCGGCGGA
>JBEEMN010000066.1:0-6840 GCA_041192625.1 Armatimonadota bacterium | reverse complement strand
ACCGCGACATCCGTTCGTAAGGCAAGCACATCAATGATCTTTTCCTTGGACAGCGGTTCACCGTAAAGCGCAAGAAGTCTCAACACCTCCTTGCCATCATGAGACAGCACCTTCACCGATGCGCGAATCGTGTCACTGAAGACCACACCATCGCGCGAACGCTCCGCAGCAGCCTGCAGCAGATGGGACCTGTCCTTGGACAGACGGACAATGAGCTGCTGAATCGTCATCGCAGACAACCAAGATGCAACAACCTCGATCATAAATGGCAACGGATCGATGTACGTAAACAAGGTGCGAAGGTAGGCGATTGTCGATGTTGTTTCCGACAGCGATGTAACGGCTGCTGGCATCAACGAGAACAGCATCTGCACCGCTTGCGTTTTCAAACACGCCTCATCCGACATCGATGACAACGGAGCAATCAATGTCGAAATTGGGACAAACGCCCAGCCGACAGGTATGTCAGCGGACCGTGTCGTAACGATGATCGTAACATCGCCATGGGCGTTGAGAAAATCTACAACGGTCGTGGACCATTGAGGATTCGTCAAAAGAAACGAATCAAACAAAATGGTGCCCCGCAAACATGTTTTATTCTCAGGATCCGACAGTCGGGATGCACATGCTGTCAGCTGTGCAAGCAGATCCTCAACTGAGCTAACCTTGGAGCCATCCAGCCAGGTCATCCGGCCATCATGCTGATGTTGAAGCCAGTACTCGTAAACCATCCGAGTTTTCCCGGAGCCGGGCGGACCGGACACGGCTATACATCGACTGAGTCCACTCGTCACATGTCCGTGAAGATCGCTATATTCGCTGTATCTCGGGATATATGTGTTTTCATAGGGACCGACTGGCGGTTTATCGACACTTTCCGCCGTCTTGAGAGGAGTCGATAGTACTTCCGTCATCCGATCTCGCAGGCGCGGAGGCAGTGCGAGCATGATGGTTTTCTCTAGCCGGGCCGTCGGTCTGTCACCAAGCCTTGCTTCCATCTCACGAATCAGGTTCAAAACCGTTTTTTCAATGAGCAACGGGCGGTCCATTTGTGCATAAATACCAAACAGCATCACGTAGAGTTCTTCATGCATCGGGTCGATGGAAAGTGCCCTCTGGAGGATGTCAACTGCTGTTACAAAATCGCCTGTTCGCTTGAGATCTTTGCTCACGCAGCCAAGATAGTGAACATTCCTCTCCTGATATCGACTCCGTATTTGGCCAAAGAATGGGTAATCGAACTCGGGGAGCAGGTCTCCGCCGTATAGCCTGACAAGCTCAATCGATGCCGTGCGCTTCTCTGAACCGGAGGATGCCTCAACACGGTCTAGGATTGCCTCATAATTGCGGGCGATGCAGGGAATCGAACCAATATCGATGCTGACATTAAATCGGTCGGTTGTAAGCTTAGGCGCGTCCGGAAACGCAGAGAGCATCGATTTTAGGCGACTTAACGTGACGCGAAGCTGATTTTGGCCATCTTCAGGTTTTGCATCCGGCCAGAACTCTTCCACGATGTCAGCCCGTCGAACATCACGACCATGTAATACCAAATACCAAGCCAATGCTTGACAAAGACGCGTTGGAAACTTGACACTACTACCGTTGTGATACCAGCTACTGTCACCTAGACCGAGGAGTCTCCAGCCCACTGACAAGGCTTGTTGGTCGTTTCCATCCATTGCTTCCACATCACCGTACTTGTACGCATTACGCAATACATAATTTTGTCAACACGTTAGCTGAGCCATCCACCACCAGTCCACTATGTGAAATTGACCAAACGATAACTGATAGCAAACAACCACCGATTGTGTGACGCCGATAGAAAGGTGGCGGGTTATGCGTACTCGAGTGGTAGCTCGCATGGAAAGCATTTACGTAGCTTGCTGATCGCACGCTCATGCAGTTTTCGCACCGATGGCGACGAGACACCCAGGACATCTGCAATCTCTGCATGACTCTTGCCCGCGATGCGCGATGCGACAACCGTGCGCTCACGGTCATTCAGGAGCGAGAGGAGATCGTCCACGCAGAAGTTTTCATCTGCAGAGGCAGATTCAGACGCAACAGACTCGGCATACACGGTCAAAACCTCATCGGAGTTGGCTACTTTGCAAACCAGACCCCGACTGGCAGCATGGCGATGCCGATCAATCAGGATGTTAGCCACGATTCGCTTTATGTATGCAGGATGTGGATCCAAAATGGTTGGCGAAGCGATGAGCTTAATCAATGTATCCTGGGTCACATCCTCGCGGTCTTCGTTTGTAAGCCCTACGTGGACTGCAGCGATACTCCAAACGATACCCACAATCCTTTGGCGCAAGGCAAGGGCTGCGTTGGAACGCACGGCTGCAGATGCACCGCTTCTCGCACGTGACAACAGCTCTGCGTTTGTATAGCGCTTCTGTGGTGCAACGCTCGCAGCGGATGTAATTCCTGCGAGCCGCGTTTGCATCGATGCCGAAATAACCCCGTTGTTATTCATTATCATCGCGATTAACCCTTAGACCCTGGAGGCGGCGGTGGTGGCGCTCCTGGACCACTCAAATCCGCAAAAGCGACGCGGGACATCAGTGCCATAAGGCATATCAATACAGAAACGGCGACAATGCGCGAACCTGATCGAATTCTGTTCATCATTTACTCCATCGTAAATCAAAGACATTCAAACCGGTGTACTTAGCCAAGTATACGTCCTTTACATCGCCTTGCGTTCCAAGACCAGCCGTATTCCAAAGAGCAAAAGCATCTTCTTCTTTACCAAGCATCAGCAAAACATTACACCAGGGATAGTAAAGCTCCGGACGCATGTCTCCATCGGATTCATGGGATTTTCGATACCACTCGGCTGATGCAAGGAGTACGTCGATATCCTGCGTGTATAGGTATTCCTGGTACAGCGTGTAGGCAAGGTTTTGGAGCAGAATTCCCATACAACGGTGCGTGACACCATCTTCACCAACTGGCAGCTCAACCAAGGCCTGCCACAGCTGCACAGCACTTTGGATCGAGTCAGGGGTACCCATCGATGTCCACGCGAGGGCAAGTCCAACCCATGCCTGGAGGTATCCGGGATCCAACGATGTCGCGACTTCATAGTTTCTCGCCGCCGCAGTCGCATCGACAGAATCGTACAGGGAAGCGTGCGCGCGACGGTAGGCATCCACCGCTGCTGGGACTGCACTATGCGCCGGCCAAATGCCATCTTCCGTGCGTTGGCCAATCAAGTGTGTGCGAACGCGTTCATGGACACCAGCATGTACAAACCGATCAGCATTTGGGATGCCATCCGTCAATGCGTGGATCGGAAAACCAAGCGGGTCGTTGTACATTGTCACAATTGATGTATACGAAACGCATCAGCCAAATGTGACACGACATAACGATACAATTTGCCATGCTTGCAAAACGGGTTATTCCCTGTCTCGATGTCAAGGACGGTCGAGTCGTTAAAGGCGTCCAATTTCTGGGGCTAAAAGATGCCGGAGATCCGGTGGAGCTGGCGGCAACCTATGACCGCCAAGGCGCCGATGAGCTTACATTTCTAGACATTACTGCCAGCGCTGAGAACCGTGGCCTTATCTTCGATATCGCTGCCCGCGTCGCTGAACAAGTGTTTATTCCCTTTACTGTTGGTGGCGGAATCTCCACACTTGAAGACATCCGGCGTATCCTCTCCGTCGGCGCCGACAAAGTCAGCATTAATTCCGCCGCCGTTCGTAACCCCGAACTTATTCGACAAGGTGCTGAGCGTTTTGGCAGCCAATGCATCGTCGTTGCCATTGACCCGATGAAAACCGGGAACACCCCAAGCGGCTGGGAAGTGCACACGCATGGTGGTCGGACGCCAACTGGAATCGATGCCCTTGTCTGGGCAGAGACCGTAGCGGACCTTGGTGCGGGCGAGATTTTACTGACATCGATGGACCGTGATGGCACTCGGGATGGCTATGACATTCCTCTGCTGAAGGCGGTGACGAGTGTAGTCCCAATTCCTGTGATTGCAAGTGGAGGTGCCGGGACCCCCGAGCACCTGGTCGATGGCATCCGCTACGGAAATGCCGATGCTGTCCTCCTCGCATCCTTGCTGCACTACGGCGAATACACGGTTGACAGCTTGAAGGACACCATGGAACGCTGCGGCATTCCGGTACGAAGGTTGGTAAAGAATGGTTGATGCAAGTGCGTTGATAGCCACTCTGCGCTTTGATGAAAATGGCTTGGTTCCAGCGATTGTGCAAGATGCCGAAACACATCAGGTGCTGATGTTGGGTTTCATGAACAGCGATGCCGTTCGCCGAACATTGGATGAGAATCGTGTCTGTTTCTGGAGTCGCTCCCGCCAGAAATTTTGGATAAAGGGAGAAACAAGCGGGATGACGCTGACGGTGAAGTCTGTCGCGGTCAACTGCGAAATGAACTCATTACTCGTTACCGCCATCCCGGCAGGGCCAACATGCCACACTGGACACACATCGTGTTATTACCGGCAAGCCATCGGTGCAGAGTGGACTGAAACGCAGCCCGTCATTATTTCTGCTGATGAGCTCTACAAGAAGTAGCTTTCTCCTAAAACTGGCGATGCTTTTGCGCTGTTAACAACAAATATCAGCAGGAACAAATGCGGCCCTGAGGGAACATCACCTTATGCCGCATTTGAAACTTGCAACGGTGGTGTTGCCATGCCTCTTGGCCGCTGGTCTTACCTTGGCTTCCACAGCCGCAGATGTAAAAGTCCAAAAGACGCCGACTGTCATCGGGTTTAACAAAGACATCCGACCAATCCTCGCCGATAACTGCATCACCTGTCATGGTCCCGACAGTGCCGCTCGTCAGGCAAATCTTAGGCTTGATCGTCTCGATGGGCTTGTCGCGAAGCGTATCCTTGTTCCTGGGAATCCGGGTGCAAGCAAGCTGATGCAGCGCATCAATGCGCATGGTGTGCTTCAGATGCCTCCTGCCAGCAGTCAGCGTGTGATCTCCCGCGAACAAAAGGCCAAGCTCGCGGATTGGATACGCGCTGGGGCAAACTACGAGCCGCACTGGGCCTATCAACCAATTCAGAATCCTAAACCACCCAAGGGTGCGGGAAATCCGATTGACGTCTATATCAATAGTGAGATTGCCAAGCGGAAATTGGTCAAATCGGTCGCAGCATCTAAAGGTGAATGGTTGCGGAGGGTCACTCTTGACCTGACAGGCTTGCCACCATCCGATGCCGAAGTGAATGCATTCATTGCTGATTCATCCCCGAAAGCGAAAGCGAGCGTCGTCGACCGCCTCCTAGCTAGTCCGGCCTTTGGCGAACATACCGCTGTTGCTTGGCTTGATATTGCCCGCTACGGTGACTCTTACGGGTATCAATCCGATCAGCTTTCACCTACCTGGCCATTCCGGGATTGGGTTGTACGTGCCTTCAACGCAAATATGCCCTACGACCAGTTCATCATCAACCAAATTGCAGGCGACTTGCGCCCGGATGCCACCGTTGAAACAAAACTTGGGACGACATTTCAACGCCTCCATAGAATGACGAACGAAGGTGGTTCGGTCGCAGAGGAATGGCGGATGGAAGGTGTGGCTGACCGAGTCAGAACCACGACTACCGCGTTTCTTGGCTTGACGTTCGAGTGTGCGCGCTGCCACGACCATAAATTTGATCCGATCAAGCAGCGGGACTTCTACGCAATGGCATCTTTTGTCAACAATGTAGATGAATACGGCCTCTATAACCAGAGCGATATCGTTCCAACCCCATCTCTTCTGATTCCAACCTTGGAACAGGAGCGTGCAATCGATCGCGCACAGAAACGCGTTTCTGCTCTAGAGGGATTGCTTAGCGAACGGCAAATGGCCCAGCAAGCAGGAAACCGCACTCTCATTCCAGGACGTCCCGGACTCACGGCGCGCTATCGCCTAGATGAACGAAATGGCACATCGCTCCCCAACTCAGCTCCGGGCTTTACCGAGGCGGCAACCGCACCGCTGGGCTTAGCAACGACAAAGGGTTTCAAAGGCGATGCACTTCAGCTAAATGGTGACAACGCTTTGTCACTTGGCGGCTCCGGACGGATTGCCCGTCACGTACCGCATACCGTGGGGATGTGGCTTTTCGATGAACGTGTGGATGATGAACAGATGGTCGTCTTCCATGGAAGTGCGGGCACCGATGTTGGATTTCACGGCGGCGATGTAACAATCAAGGCTGGCCGTGTTACGGCTCGGATGTATCGACACTGGCCGGGGAACGCAATCGCTGTCGAGACGAAGCAGCGTATTCGGGCGAAAGAGTGGACCCATCTGACAGTCACCTATGATGGCTCCAGCAAGGCTGCCGGCTATAGGATTTACATTAACGGTATCCCTCAGGAGACCAACATCGTTCGCGACCACATCTGGAAGGGGACTGGCACGCATCCCATCAATGTTGGAGAGCGCTTCCGTGAACGTGGCTTCCGCGGCGGAAAAGTGGATGAGATTGAGATCTACAACCGAGCACTGACGGCATCAGAAGTTTCTTGGATGTCACGGGGGATAGCAGCGGAGACTCCACGTACGCTGAATGAAATCGCTCCGAAGGATGTTGCCGCATATCTCGCAGCACAAGATGTGTCAATGGATGCCATGCGGAAAGAGCTTCAGGATGCACGATTTGCGGTGGCCGCTTCAGAGGATAGCGTCCGTGAAGTCTTGGCGATGGAAGAGATGCCTGGCGTTCGGCCCACGTATGTACTCGCCAGAGGTGCATACGATGCACCAAAGACAGCGGACCAGCTCGTTGGTCGCACGGTACCGGCGTTCTTGCCTCCAATGCGTGCATCGAAGCCAAACCGC
>JBEEMN010000065.1:0-6848 GCA_041192625.1 Armatimonadota bacterium | reverse complement strand
CTGAGCTCCTCGAAACGCTCCTGACATCACTAAGGGCTCTCGGGTTGCCGACAGACCTCCCCGATGATATTTCCAATGAAGCGATCATAGAGCTGACATCCCGTGACAAAAAGGCATCCGCGGGTGTTGCCCGATATGTCATCGCACGTGATTTCGGCCGGATGGAGCTGCATAAGCTCCCATTCGATGTGATTACGGCTGGACTTGAACGACATCGGAGTGCAGGAAGCAAAAATGTCTGAGCGGCTAACAACTGGAATCCTCATCATTTGGATGATTTTTGCAACATTTGTCTTCTTTTCTCCGTATTTGGGTGTGGCGGTACCGATGCCTGTGGCGACAGCCATCTACGCCCTAATGTTGGTTGGAGGCATTGTTCGGGTACTACTGATGTGGCTACGCAGCCGCAGTGGGACGATTAAGCAATCATGAACGATGGAGTTCGGGATGACAGTAACCTGCCTCCGATGTCACTTGGCATTCTGAGCGAGCGCTACGACCTGCTTGATGATTTCGGAACATCACCGCTGTTTCGTCATTTTCGTGCAAGGGATATGCAAGAGAACACGCTGGTTTCGGTCAAGCTTTTGCGTTCGATTATGCGTGAGTATCCCGATGTGTTTGATGCGGTAAAGGTATCGGCGCTCACACATCTGTCATTGCGATCGGATCATATCGCGCAGCTTCTCGATGTTGGTGAAGATCCGGAACATGGACTCTTTGTGGTGGAGCAGTTTGTACGCGGGGTCGACTTGGGTGACCGTATCCAGCGATCTGCACTACCGATGCCAATAACGATCATCAACCTTTTGCTGCCCATTGTTGCGGCGCTTCAAGAGGCCCATGCGCAGGGCGCAGTCCACGGTGGGGTTCGCCCGGACAACATCATCATTGGTCTGGATGGCAAAGCAGTGCTGGCTGGGTGGGCGTGCGCTTCCGGGTTACATCGCCTTGCACAACGCACATCATCCGTGGAACTGGCCATTGCCCGCTATGCCGCACCAGAGACAGCAACGATTCACAGCTGGACGCCATCATCGGATATTTACTCGTTTGGTGTTGTCCTCTATGAGGCTCTGACGGGAGAGCTTCCGTTTACCGGCGAGGATGCGGTTGAGCTCGCGACCCGGCATGCGACATCGATTCCTGTGCCGCCATCGACCATGAATCCCGCCGTTCCGAAGGTAATCGATAACCTGGTGCTTCAGTGTTTGATGAAGTCACCATCGGAGCGGATTCCATCGGCATCCGCCCTGTACCAGCAGTTAGTTCAGGTTGGAGATGCTCTCCGGGCCGGGCGCAGCTACGGAGTTACGGATCAGCCCACACCTGTTGTGGCAAGTCCGGGAATCCCGTATGGGGCAATGAGTCCGAAGGCACAGGATGCCAGGTTTAGCGATTCGTGGAGTGATGAAATGGCTAAGCGACGTTCCACCACGGTTGTCGATGACGATGATAATGATGTTGATGATGGCCGTTATGCCAAAGCAAATGCCACCGCATTGAAGCAGCGTAATGCCAGTATCTGGGCGATGCTTGCAGCATCCTTTGTCCTCCTTGGCAGCATCGTCGGCGTTGTGCTTCTTATACGTCCGTACCTGATGCCTGCTGAGATTATCCTCGTCCCCGCGCTCAAGGGGAAGACCCTCACTGAGGCACAAGCCCTTGCGGATGAGCGTGGGTTTAAAGTGGAGATTGTTGACCGTAAAAACAATCCTGATGTTCCGAAAGATGTCATTTACCAGGTGCGTGAGGCCGAAGGTCAGGCGGTTCGTCCGGGGAGTGTGATTGCGATTTGGGTGAGTGATGGCCCTGAAATGGTGCCCGTTCCCGACTTGCGTGGAAAGACAATCGGTCAGGCGAAGCGTGCGCTCGAAGAGGCTGGGTTTTTGCTTGGCGGAACGACAAAGAAACGTGACTTTGCAGAGGCTGGCTCGGTTATCGATCAGAGTGTCGTCGGTGCAGACTCGGCTCCGAGAGGTGCGACGATTGATATCGTGCTTTCAGCCGGAGATGAAGTCATCCCTGGTGATCAGCCTGATCCATCTGTGACAAATCCGACGTCGCCCGGGTCATCCGATGCGCCGACAGGCCAGACGAATGAGCTTCCGCCTGCCGATTCCGAGAATCCCCGCTGGTTCCGCATTCCTTACTCCGTCCCTGACGATGGTGCTGAGCATCACATCCGTGTCGATGTCGAAGAAGAAGATGAAAACCGCACGGTATATGAAAAGAAGCATAAAGCTGGGGAAAAGGTAAAGGTAGAGTTCGAGGTTAAGTCGATGAAGCGGAAGATACGGCTGTTCGATAATGACCAGCTAAAGGGTGAGGTTGAATAACTTAGTGCACACTACGCCCATTGAGCTTGCGCCTTCATTGCTTGCGGCGGACTTTTCCGCATTTGGGGATGCCGCCCGGCGCTGTCTTGCAGCAGGGTGCACATGGCTGCACATCGATGTTATGGATGGACACTTTGTCCCTAACCTGACCTTTGGACCACCACTCGTTAAGGCTTTGCGTAGCCGCGAAGTCGATGCTGTCCTTGATGTCCACCTCATGGTCTCCGAGCCAGAAAAGTGGATTCAGCCGTTCCGGGATGCTGGTGCGGATGCGTTGACGATCCATGCCGAAGCAACGATTCATTTACATCGCGTCCTGCAACAAATCCGGGCAACAGGTGCACTGTGCGGTGTTGCGATCAACCCAGCCACGCCGATTTCCGTGCTTGAGCATGTTGGTGACTTGCTCGACATCGTTCTCGTGATGACAGTGAACCCGGGTTTTGGTGGTCAAAAGTTCATCGGAGCTGTCGCTGAGAAAGTCGGTCACCTTGCGGACTGGCGTGAGGAGAATCAACTTAGGTTTCGGATTAGCGTGGATGGCGGTGTGGATGCATCCAATATTCGGAGTCTGGTCACCGATGGTGCATCGATTCTCGTCGCGGGTTCAAGCATTTTTGGGCACGAGGATGGCATTGCAGGTGGTGTAAATGCCCTCATCAAGGCCTTGGAGCGATAACACGTGCAAGTTGCTCTGGCGGTTATCTTTGTGATGTCGGTGATCTTTGCCGTGCGAGGATATCCATCGGGCTACGGGGCACTCTCAAAGCGCTCACGCCTCTATAGGACCGCAGCCCTTGGTCTTCTGATTCTGTTGATTATCGTGGCCTTTGTTGGGTTTTCATTGCCGGTTGATGGTCCTAAAAAGCTGATTGCCTTCCGCCAGCTCAGCATATTGCTTGTCTCTGTGATGCTTGCGCTAAGTCTGGTGTGTGCGGCTGGATTGGATGCTCTGGAGAGTTATTCGGTCGTTCGCCGGCAGGAGCGCCTCGCAAATCAGAGAGTTGCAGAAGACCTTCGCTCCCAGCTGCAGGAGCACAAGGAACGGAATCGACTTGACGGTTAGTGGGTTGGACAGCAAGTGGATGCGCCTCGCATTGCGTCTCGCTCTGAAAGGCCGTCCACACCCAAACCCTCCCGTTGGTGCGGTCGTTGTAAAAGGCGATGCAGTACTTGCTCGAGGCTGGCATGATGGCCCTGGAACGCCGCATGCGGAGCACATGGCACTTGAGAGCTGCCGTGGTGATGCATTGGGCGCTACGCTATATGTGACGCTCGAGCCGTGCTGCCATACGACCGGACGCGATGGGGCCAAACGCATTCCATGTTGGCAACGCTGCGTGGATGCCGGGATTACACGTGTCGTGATTGCGTGTGAAGATATCGACCCGCGAACGGCCGGGAAAGGTATTCAGCAGCTCCGCGAGAGTGGCATTCAAGTAGATGTTGGAATGCTCCATGAGATGGCTGTTTATCAACAGCGAGGCTTTCGAAGTATCCAGGCCACGGGGCGTCCATTCGTCATCCATAAAGTGGCGACTACCCTCGATGGCCACACGGCCTGCGAGGGTGGGGATTCGCGATGGATTACATCGGAGCCTGCGCGTAAAGCTGTCCACCGCCTCCGTGCCGCCTGTGATGCCATTATCGTTGGGGTTGGTACTGTCATCGCAGATGACCCCGAGCTCACGGTGCGCAATGTGCCTCTGGCAAGTGGTCGGCAGCCCCGCGCAGTTGTCTTTGACCGGACACTTCGAATGCCGCTTTCGGCTAGAGTTGTACGACCAGGGGCGGTCATTGTTACGACGACAGCTGCCCAAAAGGCATCGATGACCGCACTGCAAGACAAGGGATGTCACATTTTGACATTGGATGTAGATACGTACACAGTGGAGAACATCTTGCCGTTACTTGCTGATCAGGGGCTCGGAATTGTGTTACTGGAAGCAGGTGGTCTGCTGACTGGTTCCTTTTATCGGGCTCGCTGCGTAGATGAAGTGAATTGGTTTCTTGCGCCTAAACTTGTTGGTGGTGGAAGTGCACCGGTTGGTCTGGCTGGCTCGCCTCTTGCAACGCGTATGAACAGTGCAATTGAGTTGACGCAGATGCGGATGCACAGGTATGGTGTAGACGTATTGATTACAGGACGGCCTGTTTGGGAAGGACGGGAGGCAGAGATCTGATGTTCACTGGCATTGTCGAAACAACCGGAAAGGTAACACGTATCGACCGACTTAGTGAGTCAGTCCGCCTGAGCGTCGCTGCCGGACGTGTATCCGAAGATGTCGCCCTGGGAGACTCAATCTCTGTGAATGGCGTGTGTCTGACCGTCGTGTCCATCGATGCACCTGAGCTCGTCTTTGATGCCGTCTACGAGACGCTGCGCAGGACAACGCTTGGCGCATTGTCGGTCGGAGATGTTATTAATCTTGAGCGTGCAATGATAGCCAATGGCCGCTTTGGCGGGCACATTGTCCAAGGGCACGTGGATGGCGTAGGACGTATCGCATCCATGCGGCCAGTTGGGAATGCATGGCAGGTCCACGTCGATGTTGATGCAAACCTAATGCGCTACATCGTTGAAAAGGGCAGCATTTGCATCGATGGTATTTCGCTGACCGTAGCCGATGCCGGTCACTCCAGCTTCTCGGTCAGTGTCATCCCGCATACCTGGGAAAACACCACGCTTTCATCCCGTCGCGCTGGCGATTCATTGAACATCGAATGTGACATCATTGGAAAGTACATCGAGCGCCTGATGGGCTTCTCTACCAGCACGAATGTTGCTCCTCCTGTTTCCATGGACATGTTGGTTCGTAATGGGTTTGCAACTGAAGTGGCTACCGAAGCGTGGTAAACGACGCAGATATCGCTTTTGCAACCATCGAGACCGCCATTTCCAAACTAAGAGCCGGTGGCATTATCATCTTGGTGGATGATGAAGACCGGGAAAACGAAGGCGATTTCGTGATGGCAGCAGAGTTCATCACAAGTGAAGCCATCACCCTAATGACGCGCGAGGGAAGTGGCATTATCACGGTCCCGATGGAGCAGCGACGGCTAGATCAGCTGGGTTTGGACCTAATGGTCCTCGAAAACACAGAGTCTCTTCGGACTGCCTTTACGGTCACCGTTGATGCCGTCGCGGGGACGACAACCGGAAGCAGCGCTCATGACCGTGCTCAGACGATCCGGATGTTGGCAAACCCTCTCTCGGCAGCCAAGGACTTTAACCGCCCCGGGCATGTGAATCCCCTGATGAGTCGCCAAGGCGGTGTTTTGAAGCGCCCAGGCCACACGGAAGCCGCTGTTGACTTTATGCGTCTCAGTGGGTTGCAGACCGTTGGTGTGATCAGTGAGATTATGGGGGATGATGGCGAGATGTTGCGTCTCCCTGCGCTTGCCGAAATGGCAAGGCGCTTGGATATGCCCTTGGTCTCGATCGCCGACCTTATCGCGTATCGCCGCCGGACGGAAAAACTAGTCCACCGCATCGCGACAACCAAGCTCCCAACGCTTTACGGCACGTTTACAACGCATGCTTACCTCTCCGATGTCGATGACAACGAGTACTTGGCGTTATGTATGGGAGATATCACGGGTGATGAGCCGGTTTTGACCCGCATCCACAGCTCGTGTGTGACCGGAGACTTACTGGGTTCACTGCGTTGTGACTGTGGTGATCAGCTTGATCTCGCATTGGCTAAGATTTCATCTGAGGGCCGGGGTGTGCTCCTGTACATCGAACAGGAAGGCCGCGGCATTGGCCTCGTCAACAAAATGCGTGCCTACGCGCTTCAGGATGAAGGCGTGGATACATTGGATGCAAATCTTCGTCTAGGATTTCCTGCGGATGCGCGCGACTATGGCATCGGTGCGCAGATTTTGGTTGACCTCGGGCTTAAGCGCCTGATGTTGATGACGAACAACCCTGCCAAGCGCGATGGCATAGATGGCTTTGGTCTTGAGATCACGGAGCGTGTTCCGCTACCGATTGAGCCAAATGAGCATAATCGGGCCTACATGGAGACGAAGCGTCGCCGAATGGGACATCTTCTCTTCGACGCATCCACTTCCAACGACGTCTAAGCATTCCATTTGTTATTAGGTGCATAGGTTTGTCAGTTCTTTTTCAGATTGAAGGAGGAACAAACCCTGAGTATCGAATCGTATGTTAAGTACGCATGTCCTCATAACCGTTCTAACGCAGAGCGGTCCCCGGTTCAGTTTTGAGCCGGGATTTTTTTTGCCAAGTCATTGTCCAAAGTCAGAGAACCGCTCACTCGGTTGATTACGGTTAGTTTGAATGGTGAACCTCAACGCATTGCGACTTACCTCTGTTATTTATGGGGCACCAACCACCTGGCGTTTGCGGGTGGTCATTCACATTTTAGATGCCTTGGGCTATACGATTTCGCGCAGGCGGCCCTTCTTCGCTTCATTCCTTAGTTTCTTCAGGGCATGTTGCTCAATCTGACGGACACGCTCACGGGAAATGTTGAGCTGTTC
>JBEEMN010000064.1:0-6879 GCA_041192625.1 Armatimonadota bacterium | reverse complement strand
TCCAAGGCGTTCAGCGATATACACCGACCGATGTCGACCGCCTGTACACCCGATAGCGATCGTCAGATAGGCTTTACCTTCATCGGAGTAATGCGGAATCGTCCACTCAACCAGATCAGACAGCTTTTGGAGTAGGACAGCTGTACGTTCATCCCTGTCGATGTAGTCCTGTACATCTTCATCCAATCCAGAATGCAGCCTAAGTTCGGCAACGTAAAACGGATTCTGCAAGAAACGGACATCAAAAACCAAATCGGCATCTAATGGAGACCCGTGTTTGAAACCAAAGGACACAACCGACACAATCAGACTGGAATCGGAAGCCTGATCCAGTGAAAACCGTTGTCGCAAGGCCTGACGCAGCTGAAGTGCGGTAAGCACTGTGGTGTCGATAGTGACATCGGCCTCTGCCTTAAGCGATGACAAGGCCTGTCGCTCGGCAACAATCGCAGGAATGATTCCGCCACTAACGGTGAACATTGGATGTGAGCGACGTGTTTCCTTGAAACGGCGAACCAGAACTTCATCTGTCGCATCCAGAAAAACTACCGTTGGTTTGATTTGCCAGTTTGCGATGGCCGCGTGTACACCGGTTAGATCGCCTCCCCTTGTATCGCAAATGATGCAGAGTGGACGGTCAATCACCGGACCAAGAAGCTGCATCCAAGCGGCGGGAAGATTGTCGATGACCGTCCAGCCGATATCTTCGAAGACACTGGCGGCAAGAGACTTACCAGCTCCACTCATGCCAGTTAGGAGCACGAGCGGATTTGTCATTCGTCACCCCGTGACTTCGCAGGAACAATCAAGTCGAGGATCCACCCAAGCACGGTCAATGCGATACTGGCAACGATCGCATCGAGCAGGCCAGTGACATGCAGACCCAAATCCAGCTGGCTGACAAGCAACCACATGACTCCATTGACAACCAACCGGAACAACCCAAATGTCATCAGATTGATTGCGCATGCCAGAGCATTCACGATCGGTTTGAGGATGGCATTGACCAATGATAGGACAGCAATGCAGACTAATGCGGCCGCGAAATTATCTATTCGCACGCCGTTCATCCCTGCACTATTTGCTACTTTGACAGCCACAGTCATCGCCACTGCAGCTAAGACCCACCTAATTAAGGTTCTGATCATCAGATCTTCTCCCACATTGACATGGTCGGTTATCTCGGATTAACCGGCTCGCCATTTCGCCGAACTTCGAAGTGAAGGTGTGGACCCGTTGCCCGCCCGGTTGAACCGACACGTGCAATGAGTTGACCTTGAGACACCTGCTGGCCCTCGTGTGCAACCAAAGATGAACAGTGTGCATACAAGGTAGATGTTCCACCACCATGGTCGATTAGAATTACGTTACCGTACCCCGACATCGTTCCACGGAATGTAACTGTTCCAGCTGCGGCTGCACGAATAGGAGATCCTGAGCCAGCCCCGATGTCGATGCCGGTGTGCATCCGATTCCGCTTCAGAATCGGGTGAAAGCGCATTCCATAGTTCGATGTAATAGGACCATCTGCTGGTTGGGAGAAGCTACCACTGAATTTTTTGTTGAGGCGTGCCTTCCCACCGGCCGTGCGCTCCATCGCTCTGATACGGGCTGAGATGGCGCGTGAGTCTGCCGCCAGGTCTCGTAGTTCCTGCTCAAGAGCCTCACGTATCTGCTGTGCTTCCTCAAGCAATCCCCGGCGACGCTGCACGACTTGAGCTTCTTCGAGCTGCTGACTTCCAAGCTCATTCTTTCGGTCCGCAATTTCACGTGCTTTGTCATCCACTTGCTTTTTCCAGCGGACGACTTTTGCTCTGTCTGATTTCACCGATGCGATGAGAGAAGCATCATGTTTCACGATTGACCGCACGAATTGTGCACGCGTGCTGAGTTCTGCCATTGAATGGGAACCAAGCAAAACTGAAATGTAGCGCACAGGTCCTTGCCGATAATTGGCCACCAAGCGCTTCGCTAGCTGTAACTCCTGTTCTTTCAGTAAATCCTCACAGCGCTTCAGTTCATTCGTTATCTGCTCGGATTCGGAGAGCGTTCGGGCAAGGCGTGACTTGGTTTCGCGTAGCTGATTTCGGGTCGATTTCAATGCTGACTGATTACGGTCAAGCTCATCAGCAATGATCGACTCGGTACGACGCGCACCGCGAAGTTCCTGTCGGGTCTGCTGCATTTGATTCTGCAGGGCCCGGACCTGATTTCTCAGCTTACTGGTGTCTTGTTTGGTCGCTTGCGCAGTCACGGGTTGCGGCAGCATTGACAGCGAAATGAGGCCAATGGCAAAAGCTGCATTTCCAAGATTCATTACATGTTTCGCCGTCATCCGGTTATCCCCCATGGAAGGCCTAAACCAACATACCTGACACATCCAAGACCTGCACATTGTACGTTCGAATCCTCACAACAGAACGCTTCCGGACAAACTAACTCAGGTCAATCGTTCGTGGCATCCACAAACTGCCTTTTTAGCAAAACGGCGGCACCAGCCTTATCCAAGGGTGCATTGTTGTTCCCACATTTTGGAGATTGGATGCAAGCGGGGCAGCCTGAGTCACACGGGCAACCACTAATCAGTGATGCTGTTGCGCCCAGCCATTCCCTCGCGACGCGAAAACCAGCCTCGGCAATACCAACGCCCATCGGGACGGCATCATGGACAAAGACCGCAGGCCCGCCGACATGCGCATGATAAGGCGTTGAAACCCCACCAATGTCATTCCTGTCACATAGAGCGAACAGCGGAAGGATTCCAATAGCGGCATGTTCTGCAGCATGAACAGTACCCGGTAAGTCTGCACCGAGCATCCCCAAAGTCCGCTCCGTATCAGGCGTGACTGGATACCAAACGGCTGTTGTCACAAAGTCAGTTTCGGGCATATCAAGCTCGACGACTTCCGGAGGATCATCAGAGCCCAGTCCCCGCTTCTCATACCCAGTCACGCGGCGCTTTACTTTGACCAGTCCAAAATAGACGATGGTCTCGCCGACTTCCTTGGAGCCTTGCGTTTCAATAACATCGATGGAACCGGTTGACCTGGCATTCGTGATGTAGTCACGTTTTGCCCGAGCCACGGTAGCTTGGCGTTTGGTGCGATCGAGCGTTACAACTTCGTACGCAACGCCCTGATGGTAATAATACGCACCAACAAAGAGCTCTTCGTTGACCCGGTGGCCTTCAACAGTCCCAATGGTGGCTCCATCGGAAGTCAAAACAGCGTAAAGCGTTCCATCGGCGGAACGAATGCTGAACTGGTCGCACGCCCTTGGTGGTCCGATGTAGCGATAAAAATTACCATCAAAGCGCAAGACGCCGCTTTTCTCTAACAACCCAATCGCATACCCGGCACGCTCACCAAACATCCCCAGTATCTGTTCCTGACCTAGCAATCCTTCATCAGCGGCACAACAGATGTGGGCACCGACGACGTGTGGGTTTTCTGGATTGATAACCGCATTTTCCACCCCTGTTTCGAAGAGGTAGGACGGATGTCGCATCAGGAACTGGTCGAGCGGATTATCCGATGCGACCAAAATGGTCAGCGACTCTGTTTCCCGTCTCCCTGCACGACCACTTTGCTGCCATGTACTCGCAATCGTCCCAGGGTAACCCGATATGACTGCCGCATCGAGTGAGCCGATATCGACACCAAGCTCGAGCGCCGATGTAGCGACAACGCCCATGAGCTCACCGGAGAACAATCGCTGCTCGATGTCGCGACGTTGCTCCTTCGTGTAGCCCGCACGATAGGGTGTGATGCGCTCCGCTAAAGCCTCGCCGTTTATTGTTGCCGAAACCATCGACACCCAAGCCTTGTACAACAACTCGGTTGAACGCCGAGCCCGCGTAAAAACGATGGTCCGTGCATCCTGTTTGACCAGTGCAGCCGCAAGCGTGGCGGCTTCGCCGCCAGCTCCACGACGTTTTGGAGCTGCGCCTTTTGTGACCGGAGGATTCCACATCGCGAATACCCGCCGCCCGCGAGGAGCATCCCCACCATTTACGTGGATGACATTTTGTTTGGTGAGCTTTCCCACAAACTCAACAGGGTTCCCAACAGTTGCGCTCGTGACCACCCATTGCGGCGTCGCGCCGTAGTGGTCGCACCACCGCGTCAGCCTCCTGAAGATACTACTGACATGGGTTCCGAAGATTCCACGATACGCATGGGCTTCATCCACAACGATGTAAGACAGGTTCCGGAAGAAGTGCGACCACAGTGCATGATTGTGAAGAATCGACACATGTAACATGTCAGGGTTCGTCAGGACAATTCTGGCGGCCCGTCGTATCGCGGAACGTTCATCCCGATGCGTGTCGCCATCATAGGTGGCATGCGGCACACGTCCAAAGAGCTCAAGTTGGGTCAGCTTTTGTGCTTGATCGTATGCAAGCGCCTTTGTTGGAAACAGATAAAGCGCCCGCGCATCCCGATTTGCCAACAAGTGCTCATACACCGGTCCGTTGTAACACAGTGACTTGCCACTGGCAGTTGGGGTAGTGATGACGGTGTTGTAGCCACTACGCAGTAAGTCAATTGCCTCTCGCTGATGAGCCCACAAATCAGTTATCCCCAAGCGATGAAATGCATCTGCGAGTTCCGGGCTAAAAGGTGGCACCAATGGCTCAGGTGATGCCCGGACAGCTGGGAGGATATGACGATAGACCAGCTGTCCATCGTAATCCTGACTTCGCATCAGTTTTGAAAGCATCGCATCGGGGTCAAACACATTGCATTCTAGAGGAACTAAACTGGCTCTGCCGGAGTTATAGACTTATGGATACTGCTTTGCCACCAAGACCGGCCATCATCGCTGAATATGGTCCGGTTTTCACATTGCGAAACGTTGCGCGGATTCCCGGGGATTCAGGCACTTACCTCAACCTCCGGAACCTAATCGGCCGGAATGAGGCATCCAATGCAAGCCGTGTCCAGATAGAAGTTCCTGTCCGAAAAGGTACCTTCCGTTTGTACTACGCTCCCCTCAGCATTCATGGTCAGGGTTCGCTTGGCGAAGCATCCACGTTCAAAGATGTAACCTTTGCTGCAGGGGTTCCAACAGATGTCCTGTATGAGTTCCACTCGTATCGCTTTACCTACCGCAAGCCATGGAAAACGACAGCAGGTTGGCAGCTTGAGTTAGGCGGCACGATGAAGGTACGGGATGCGACCATTTCGTTGTCCCAGCCAACGGTCAGCGCGGCTAAAGCCAATCTCGGATGGGTTCCCTTGGTCCACATCGCCGGTAAGAGGCAGCTCTCACCGCGGAGCACGATGACATTTGATTTGGATGCCCTTGGCGGTGGCCCTGGACGGGCAATCGATCTCGGCGTTCGCGCAAACTACTTGATCAGCAATGACTACTCTGCAGGCATCGGTGTACGGACCATCGAAGGAGGCGCCGATTCTCCCCGTGTGTTCAACTTTGCTTGGTTCGCGACACCCGTGCTGACATTTACTCGCCTTTTGTAGATGCGTTGCGGCGGCGTTTCTTTCCGACCACAAACATCTGTTGAGAATCAATGCGCCGCTTGCGAGGACCTGGCCGAAGGCGCTCCCACTGTCCATCGGGAGTTAACTGCCGTGCCTGCGCCGTATCAGACAGCATCGTTAGCAAGACCTGCTCGACAACATACTGTTTATGCCGTGCGAGTTCCACAGGAAAGACGACCTCGACACGGCGATCCAGATTACGGGTCATCAGGTCAGCACTTCCCATCCATAGCTGTGTATCCCCATGGTTATGAAAGAAGTAAATGCGGGCATGTTCTAGGAAGCGTCCGACGATTGAGATAACTCTAATATTCTCTGACCATCCATCGAGGCCCGGGACAAGGCAGCAGATTCCGCGGACAATCAAGTCAATCTGTACACCATGTCGGCTTGCGTCATAGAGCTCGCGGATCATTTCCTCATCTACCAAGGCATTCATCTGGAAAATAATCCGTGCCGTCCTACCCTTTCGGGCATGATGAGCCTCTCGCCGTATCATCTCCACCAAGCGTTCACGTAGGTTTAGTGGGGCCACCAGAAGTTTACGGAATGTCTTTTGTTTTGAATACCCGGTGAGGACATTAAAGAGGTCGGAAACATCCGCACCAAGGTCAGGATCGGCTGACATCAGCCCGAAGTCCGTGTAGATGCGTGCCGTCGTCGCGTTGTAGTTGCCCGTACCAAGATGCACAAACCTTCGGATACTGCCATCCGGGTTACGTCGCACAATCAAGAGAATCTTGGCATGCGTCTTCAGTCCGATGAGTCCATAGGCAACGTGAACGCCTGCTTCATCCAAGCGGCGCGCCCATGTGATGTTGTTTTGCTCATCAAAGCGGGCTTTGAGCTCCACGAGCACCGCAACCTGTGTATCCACATCACGGGCTTCCATCAGCGCCTGGACGATCGGAGACTTTGTCCCTACGCGGTACAAGGCTTGCTTGATGGCAAGGACATCCTGGTCACGAGCGGCTTCCTGTACATACTGGATCACAGGGTTGAAGCTGTCATAAGGGTGATGTAAGAGAACATCCTCGCGTGCGACCAGCGAGAAGATCTCCTCTCCACTGGTAAACAAGTCTGGGATTCTTGGGACATGTGGGGCATCTTTAAGTTCAGGGTACGGAAGCCCAACAAGCTCCATATAGGCCGACACACCAAGTACACCGGGTCCTGTTTCTGCGCTGACTGCAACGTTACGGGCATCCATTTCAAGCCCTTGGACAAGCAGCTCACGAATGTGGCCCGGCATATCCGTGGACACTTCAAGACGTGTCACAAAGCTAAAGTGTCTGCGTTCGATATCTGCAGTCACTGCCTGCATAAGGTCTTCAGCCTCTGCCTCACGGATTTCAACATCAGCATCCCGCGTCAC
>JBEEMN010000063.1:0-6932 GCA_041192625.1 Armatimonadota bacterium | reverse complement strand
CAAGTTTATTGAGACTGGTGGTTTTAGCGACACGCTTGCTTCGAGATTGAATACGCTGGAAGCGACCAAGGCCAGCTATACACAGAAGGCATCGGAAGTGCGCATTGCTATTGCCAATGCATCGAAGAAAAGACCCACGGCAGACATGGTTCAAGCTTGTTGGGGTAGGGCTACAGAAGCGTGGCCTCGCCTAAATGACAAACAGCGCTCAACTGTGTTGAGCGCTGTCATAAAACACGTTTCGGTCACATCCAAGTCGTCTGTGGTTGCCACCTTAGCAACATCACCACATTTTACCGATAGAATGTTAGCACCGAACAGTATTATGGGTGCGGGGGAAGGACTCGAACCTCCGACCTTTGGGTTATGAGCCCAACGAGCTACCAGCTGCTCCACCCCGCGTCACAAAGAGTATGTTACGTCCTAAACACCTCAAAGTCAATCGAAACTGGGAAAGTATTAAGGAATCGTTGTGACAATGCGCTTACATGGGTGCAAAAGCCTCGGTGATGTCGCAATTGTCGTAAAACGGCTGTACTTCCCCTGACGGATAGCCTCTTGCCGCTCATCCTCTTTGTCCGAAATTTCCTGAACTTCAGCTTCTGATAAGCCCGTTCCACGCAGCTGCTCACGTGTCAGCGACAGGTCTTCAATAATCGGACGGCGAACCTTTGCAAGATAAACCTTAGGGCCATACACGCCAGCATCTTCAATCGCCTTACCACGCTCATCCCACTCCGGAATCAATGCATGGGCGGGCATCGAGAAGTGGTCAAACACCCACTTGATGTCCTTGGCTGTCCCTTCGGGGTCCAGCTCCATAAACGCCTTGACTCCCTTGCGGAAGAAGTTGTAGTGCGCGGATTCATCAGCTGCCACCCATCGTAAAACACGGGCGAGACAGACATCTCCTTCACTCTCAGCACGCTCACGCAGATTGTTGTAGTTAACACCCGTCGCGAGCTCCTGAATCATCGTGTAACAGATCATCTGGCGCGGTGAGTCAAATGGCAATTTCCATTCGCCACCAAGCAGGCTACGCTCAAACTCAGCCATTTGGTCTTCCGTACGTTTACCAGAGCGCTCAAGCCACATGTCCAACACGATGCTGTGCTTTGATTCCTCGTAGCCCCAGTTTGCTTGAAACAACGCGCGTCCACGTGATTTACGCACCAAGTCCGTAATCTTGTGTGTGTAGTCTGGAAGAAACATCTCGACAGCAGAAAACGACTCGACAATTAACGCCGTCGTCTCGGAGGCACATGAGGTGATTTCTGACCATGGGATATCAGTGTCGACGCACCAGCGACGACGGGATTCTGCAGTCTTGAAATAACGCAAATAGGCGTCATAAAAGAAATCCTCAATCTGCGCATCCACACTGGCTGTCGTTATCGTGAGCGGTTCATCCGGCCAGTCAGAACGGCCCTGTGTCAGCTGGGTCTGTATGACCTGATCTTCAGTTTTGGTGTCCATTGAACGTATCCTACATCCGAGAAGAAAGTGATGTATGGGACCAAAGACCCATTCTGTTGCCAGCATACATCGAATCTGCCATTTGACGGGTTACCCGTATCGTTACCCTATGCTCGCTCCGTTTCACGCAGCTCAATACGTACTGCATGACGCTGAAAAAATGTACCCGCGATCATTAGAATGAGCGTCCCAATGAAGATGGCCTTGTAACCCGTGTACTGGACCAAGTAAAGCCCCAATGCCGGCGCCGTTACGCCACGGATTCCAAGTAAAAGTGAATGTAGCGCCTGATATTGCGCGGCTTTTCCACGTTCTGCGTAACGCAAAATGCTCGCCATATAGGCAAGCTCCACGCCTGCAAAACCGAAGCCACTGAGCGCCGATGCAATAATCAATAACGGCATCGATGCACCAAACAGATAGCAAACACCGACACCTACAATACAGTAAATCGACCAAAGGACGCTTTTGGCAGCCCCGTAGTGATCCACGAGCCTGCCCCAGACAAAAGCGCCCACAATACTGGCCATACTCGCGACATTTGACAATGTTGCCAAGTCTGTGTTCGTAACCTTGACAACATCCACTTGGTACAAGGCATAAAGCGGCCCCGCCATCAGGTTCCCAAACCCGTAAACCGTTACGCTTGCCGCAAACCATCTGTAACCCGTTGGCAATCGCAACAGCTCAAGACTCTCCCGCCAAGCTTGCATCGGGGATGACCTGACAGGTTTTGGCGCACTAACTTGCTGAATACCAGGAAGTGTTCTGACTTTGGCAAACGCGATGACACTAAAGATGCCAATGATACCTGCGATTGGAAAGATGAAGCGATAGGAATATCCCGCATCCAGCAACCGACCCGCCGCCTGTGCAGCAAGAAATGCCGCAATCTGGGCTCCAACACGCACATATCCCATAAGCCTGCCACGCGCATGATCCGGATAGATATCCTTCATCAACGATGTATACGCAGGGGATGAAAATGCGCCCATAAGCTGGAGTGCACTCAGCATCAAGACAAACGGCATCGGCGTTGATATCCAAATCATGCCGACAAGGAGTAATCTGGATGGAACAATGCTTCCAAGGACGAAGGGCATTTTGGCTTTGCCCTCCATATGTTGTGCCCATATAGGAGCGATGAGATTGCCCAGAAAGGGAGCCGCACTCAAAATGGCAAGCATTGTCTGCGTTGCGCCAAGCTCGTTTCGGGCCACGCGGGTGATGAACGGAAAGATCATCCCCATAAACATCCCGCCAAGGATGCCCGCGATGACATCCCAGTGAACCGATACCCAAGCATTCCGCGGGACACCGAGACTGCGACGAACAGCTTTTCGTACCTTAAGTCGCGCCCGGGTTCGTCTCTTCACACGCTCAGTTTATCCCGGGAGAGATAGCACAAGGCATGTTGCTACGGATTCTACCGACATTTGCCGCAGCGTCTGGATCTGCTTTCTTCGTGGTAACGCGTCAAAGTTATCTAACTCTGAGATGTCTATCCGCGCACCAACTTTGATGGTCGCATTCCGCTTCAGTCGCGTTCGCACTTGTCCAAAGACCTCAATTTCAAAGTGCCTAATCAGCTCATAAACATGATCTTGATTACCATCGGATGTGGCATACCCATCCTCAATGGCAAGCCAGTTCTGGAGCCGGTCGATATCCGCTTGCAGTGCGAGGGCACGCTGACGGCGCTGCTGGGCTAATCGTTGGTCAAAAATGGTTTCAGGCGGCGAATGGACATCAATTGCATCCTCGATGATGTTCGCACTGATCCGCATCAAATCGTGCAAATCTCCATGTTCTGGAATTGACCGCCCCGTAGCGGCGTGTATACGCTGCAGCACTGCCGTTTGTAGCCTGCCGATACGT
Source organism: Armatimonadota bacterium (assembly GCA_041192625.1). GTDB lineage: Bacteria > Armatimonadota > Armatimonadia > Armatimonadales > Armatimonadaceae > CAIRTT01. The sequence continues at coordinate 3,578 of JBEEMN010000063.1, read as the reverse complement.
TCCTGCGTCGTGAGTTCCTGTTTTGAAGACAAACCGTATTCAAGCTCAAGCCTTGAGATGACAATGAACGCTAGCGACCTCAAATTGACAATCAGATCATCTGAGCACGTAGCACCTGTAGCGGAGCATAACGCAATGGATGCCTGTAAGAGAGCGCTTCGGTGATCTGATGTCAGCGTGTAGCGCAGTCCTAATGGGACAATTCCAATCGGATTCTTCCCTGCGGCAACTCGTTTTTCGGATGCGAGTAACAACAGCTGAAAAATTCCATCATGAAAGGGTAGGAGTTTGTCATTGAATGCACCTACTTCACCTTCAGGGAACACAACGATATGAGCATCATCGTTCACCCAGAGGTTTATCGTATGCCTAAAGGATTCCCGGTCTACTGCGCCACGAACGATTGAAAAGGCACCAATTCTCTGCGCAGCCCATCCCCATGCCCCGTGTAAATTATCGAAACCCTCCCGGCAGGCAAGGTAGTTGAAGCGAAGTCCCACGGATGATCCAAGCGTACGCACAAGAATTGGATCCATGTCTGTCGGGTGGTTTGCAACAATCAAGGCTGGGCTTTTGAGCTGCTCAGAAAGCGCTGTTCGAGTGTCACTGTCAATGGAAATAGTGTTGATGCCAGCAACTTGCTTTGCGAATGGCATCAGGAAATCCATCGCAATCTCGGTTAATGGGCTTTTGATATTTGGGAGAAAGTTGGTGTTCATAATATGAATCGCGGTTCAGGAAATTAACGATGGGTTTAGAAAACTTGTCGGACGCCGGTTTCATCCAAGAAAAACAAGGGTGGCTTTGCGGCTGCACTTACATCGATGAAAGTTCCACTTGTCTTGTTCAACAGGGTTGTGTCCAAGTCATCTGATTGCCCTTCCACAATGAAGTAACCTCCGCTAGTGGCTTGAAGGAGCTCTGCCAGAAGCTCATCACTACTCGAGACGCGCGGTAAGACGACGATATCGCATTTGAGCTGCTGTGATGAAACCCCTTGCAAAAGGGCTCTTTGTCCTGAGAGTCCAATACCGCCAAGGTGAAGGAGAGAAAACAATGGGGTGCTAAGACGAACGACAACCGAGTTGTTTCCGGCAGATGGGCGTCCCGATATGCGCGAAACCGGCGGTGAAAGGACATCAATATGGAGCTCACCAAGCTGCATTCTGTCTCCCCGATGCACAATGGTCATCGGAATCCCGGCCGCCTTGATAGACTCCATTGCTTGTCCATTATGCCGGTTTATGGGCGCGACCGAGCTTACCCAGACGTGCCGGATACGGTATCGACTTTGAAGGCTACTAAAGCCTGCCGTTACATCCGAATAAGGATGTGGGAGTATCACAAGGTCTATTGTGGTGATGCCATACGCATCAAGGCTTTCGATCAGTTTCCGGGCATCCGATTCGGCTCCCGTTCCGATAACGACTACCTGGCCATCTGAGCAGCGTAGCCAGCTTGCTGAGCCTGTTGTGCCTCCGGAGAGAACAAAGGCCGATGTCCTCACTGGAATTGCTTGTCGGTTCCGCTTGCTGCGCGAGAGAACAAACCAGGATGCAAGTGCAACTAGCAGAATGCTTACAAAAACTAGCGCTACCGCAAGGCGTGCCCCGCGCATGTCAGGAATCCAACTGGTCGGTTTTGATGTGATACGAGAGAACGGCCAGTTCCTGTGTAAAGCTGACATTGCGAACCGTAACACCGGCAGGAACTCTGAGCACAGCAGGCGCGAAGTTTAGGATCGCCCTAATGCCGGTTTGATAGGCAAGGTCAAAGGTTTGTTGCGCAGCAAGTCCCGGTACCGCAAGGATGGCGATACGTGGATTTAGCCGGGCACATTGCGTTAGGAGATCACTGAGAGCATAGACCGGGACTCCTTGTACGGTACGTCCACACTTTTTAGGGTCGATGTCAAAGGCGGCAACCACTTGAAACCGTTGCTCTGTGAGGCCGGGATAGGACAAGAGGGCGGCACCCAGGTTTCCAAGCCCAATCAGAATGACTGGTTGTGTCTCGTGAAGCTGCAATATTCGCGAGATACGGTCTTGAAGTTCTGAGATGATATAGCCAACACCTGGCTTCCCAAATTCACCAAAGTAGCTGAGATCTTTGCGAAACTGTGCTGCTGAGACTGCGGTCGCAGACTCAACATGTGCGGACGATATTGTTGTCAGACCACTTGCCGCAGCGCTGTACAGAAACTGAAGATACGTAGACAGACGCTCAACCGTGGGCTCTGGTACCCGTAACGGTGTCGGCGATGTCGTCCGTCCATCAGCTCCAGTTTCTGGCATGGCTTATTATACGGGTTCGTCCAGATCATCGTCATTGCTGGATGCCAGTGGCTCATCGACCAAGTCATCATCCACATACTCAAATTCGAGGTGCCTGATTCGGATGTTATCTCCATCCTGAGCACCGGCTTCTTTCAGCTTTTTGAAGAGACCCCAACGCTCCATTGAACGCTGTAAACGCCGAACCATGAAGTCATTGCTCATGTCAGTCATGGAAACTCTACGTTCGATTCCATGTCCCGTGACAACGTATGTACGTGTCTTTTCGTCATAGTTGATGGCAAACTGCCGAGGGTCATCATTGTCCTTATCACGCGTTGTGATTCGAACCGTACCGGTAGCGGCGGACAGCTGTTTCGGTAACGCCTCAAGCTTCGACCACACAAGTTTCATCAGCTCATCGAGGCCCAGACGCGTTGGAGCACTAATAATCAGCGTTTCAGGCGAAATGGTCTGGTAGTGCTCAAGCAGTTCCTGCTTGTAAGCCTCATCAAACACCAAGTCAGCGCGCGATAGAACGATGATTTCCGGTAGGGCAGCGAGGTCGGCACTAAAGTTTGCGAGCTCGGCGCGGATGACAGCATAGTCATCTTTGGGCTCTCGTCCCGAGTACTCACTGATGTCAATCATGTGGATTAACAGTCTGGTACGTTCGAGGTGCTTTAGAAACTGAATGCCAAGCCCTGCGCCTTCGCTTGCATTTTCGATAAGCCCAGGGACATCGGCGATAACAAAGGACCGGCTATGGTCCAGCGCCACGACTCCCAGATTGGGTACCAATGTCGTAAATGGGTAGTCAGCAATCTTGGGACGTGCAGCAGAAACTACGGAAAGGAGCGTAGATTTTCCAACGTTTGGATATCCGACAAGGCCAACATCCGCGAGGAGCTTAAGCTCGAGGCGAACAGCGAATGTCTCTCCGGGTTCACCGAGCTCTGCAAATTTAGGTGCTTGTTGAACGGATGAGACAAAGTGAATATTTCCCTTGCCTCCACGCCCACCACGTGCAATTTCGAACTTCATCGGATGCCCGGCTAAGTCGGCAAGCAGCTGACCAGTGATGGCATCAAAAGCTTGGGTTCCTGGCGGGACCTTTAAGACGAGATCTTTGCCATCTTTGCCGAACTGTTGCTTGCCCATGCCGTCCATGCCACGATCGGCACGGTAGTTTTTACCGGGACGGAAGTCAAGCAATGTCGAGATGTTGGCATCGGTTTCCAACCATACACTGCCGCCACGACCGCCGTCGCCACCATCCGGGCCGCCACGGGGAACGTGCTTCTC
>JBEEMN010000062.1:0-7018 GCA_041192625.1 Armatimonadota bacterium | reverse complement strand
GTCGCAACATAACGTCCATCCGGTGAAGAAGCCCACATATCCCCGACGGCGAGCGTCCTTACGGTTCTCCAGCGCGGGCGACCATCGGCGCTTTCACCAGCTTCGGCTGCGGCATCCATGGTCCGTCCGACTGGCGCAACAGTCACAAGATTGCGTTGACAGGCACCCGCACCAATCAGGCCAACCATCAAGATTGCCGACCAAGCGCGCTTAGTGTTCAACCACAGAATCCAGGAAATGGGCGTGAATACGGTCATCATTTAGGAGTTCCGGGTGAAATGCGGCAGCAAGAAGCTTCCCCTGTTGGACCATCACAACCTTGTCATCAACCGTTGCCAGCACATTTACACCTGGACCGACATCCGTGATGATTGGGGCACGAATAAAGATGGCACGTATCGGCGAGTCAAACCCCACAATTTGCAGATCCGCTTCAAAGGAATCCAGCTGCCGTCCAAAACCATTTCGTACAACCGCGACATCTAAGAGGCCAAGAGTCGGCTGCCCGCCGCGTTCTGCTCCGGAGGCGATGCGTTTACTGAGCAAAATCAGTCCCGCACACGTCGCAAAAATCGGCATCCCGGCATTTACGCGTTCGATAATCGCACTGTCAAGGAGGTTACGTTGTAGAAGGCGGATGATGGTTGTGCTTTCCCCACCGGGCATCACCAGCGCATCACACTCCGCAAGGTGCTCGGGAAGTCGGACTTCAATCACATCCGCGCCGAGGCGATGCAATACCGCCGCATGCGCCGCATATCCACCTTGCAAAGCAAGGACACCAATCCGCTTAGGCATCAGAGAGGCTTTCCTCCCCAAAGTTCAACTGCTTCGGTCACATTTTTGAAGGCAAGTTCGGTCCATGGAATGTCTGCATACGCGAACCACGCAAGCTCTTCGGCATCATCGGCAGCCGCGATCTCCCCGCCAACGACCTTACACATGAAGAAGGTATTGTGGGTGTGGTCATCCGGGTTTGGACCGTAGGTATCCATGAAGACACCATGAAACCCGACAGGCTCGACGACCGCGCCAGTTTCTTCGAGCAGCTCGCGGATACAGCCATCCAGTGGATGCTCACCAGGCTCGAGAAAGCCACCGGGTAGATCCCACAGGCCAAGGCTTGGTTCGATTCCACGACGGATTAGCATCAGGCGGTTTTGGTCATCCAGAATCAGACCACCTGCGGTTGGCCGTGAGTTGTTCCAAAAAATCCACCCGCAGGCTGGGCACTTTCGACGCGAAAACGGTGACGATTTTGGAATCGCCACCGTCTCGAGGGTCGCCGCGCAACGCGGACAGAATTTATAGTCGACTAACACGCAGTCAGCCTACCAGCCGCGGTCAGCAAACTTTTCGTTTTCAGGCATTTTATGGATGTCAATACCGACCATCGGCTCGCCAAGACCCTTGGAAATGTCGACCAAGCGCTCGTAGTCCCGGTAGTGCGTAACGGCATCCACGATGCGCTTCGCGCGCTCAGCCGGATCGCCAGACTTGAAAATACCACTGCCTACGAAGACGGTCTCTGCACCGAGGTGCATCATGAGAGCGGCATCGGCGGGTGTTGCAACGCCGCCTGCGGAGAAGTTTGGCACAGGGAGGCGCCCGGTCTCCGCGATGTGCATCACGATGTCATAGGGTGCACCGAGGTTCTTCGCTTCGGTCATCAGCTCTGCACGGTCCATCGTCTGCAGCTTACGGACATGGCCAAGGACAGTACGCATGTGACGTACAGCCTCAACGACATTTCCAGTACCTGCTTCGCCTTTGGTGCGAATCAAAGCAGCACCTTCACCGATGCGGCGCAGTGCCTCACCGAGATTTCGGCATCCACAAACAAACGGAACCTTGAAAATGTTCTTATCGATATGAAATTCTTCATCGGCTGGTGTAAGAACTTCAGACTCATCGATGAAGTCAACGCCCATCGCTTCGAGGATACGCGCCTCGATAATGTGGCCAATGCGTGCTTTTGCCATGACCGGAATGGTCACGGTATCCATGATTTCCTGAATCATCGCTGGGTCGGACATACGTGCGACGCCACCGTGCTTGCGGATGTCAGCAGGAACACGCTCGAGTGCCATCACGGCGACTGCGCCAGCATCTTCTGCAATACGCGCCTGCTCCGGGTTGATGACATCCATGATGACACCCCCTTTAAGCATTTCAGCAAGTCCGACTTTGTTTCTCCAAGTTGACTTCTCTGTTTGCGTTCCGAAAGCTTCGCTGTTAGACATAACCTACTTTTTCCGTCCCATTTTGATGCGCTGAGTGCGCTTGATGGAAGTGTACCCGTCTGTTCGCACCCATTCAATACTCCTATTGATGAACTGTATTTATGCCGACATTTGGTGCAGGAGTCTAACGATGGTGTGGACAGGAATTCAAAAGAGCAACCAGATGACTGATGAAAATGTAACGCTTCGGGACGAGCTGCAGCGTCTCCAGAATGAATGTCTGGTCCGCGACCGGCAGTTCAATGCGTTACGACGCACATCCCTGGCGGCGATGCAATCATCCAACATGGAAGAGCTCACCGAGCGCGTCTTGGATATTGCCGTACGTGTCGTCCATGCGGATGCCGGTAGCGTTTTCCTTCACAATCCCGGAAACCGAAAGCTTGTGTTTGCGGCAGTCGTCGGAGATGCATCCGGCCCCCTGACCGGAACCGGTATTCCAGAGGACAGAGGCATCGCCGGCCACGTGTTCCAAACTGGACTGCCGATACTCGATGACAACCTACGGATGCGGAGTGACTTTGACCCGGATACAGACAACCGTACGGGTTTCCAGACACGTTCGACAATTACGATTCCCTTGTGTGCACCGGGCGGACGTCCTGTCGGTGTGTTGCAGGTCCTAAATGGTCAGGACCCTTTTACTCAGCGTGACTTATCCGTTCTTGAAGTTTTGTGCACACATGCAGCCCTCGGCATCGAGCGGATTCGCTTGGCCGCGCAGTCACGGGATGCACAAATTGGACATCGGGTTGGAGAAATCGCACACGACATCAAAAATCTAATGACCCCTATCGAAAGTGGTGCACTAACAGCGCAGTCGTTGGTTTTGGGCTTGATGCATGACTTAAGTGCACTATTAGAGAGTGATAATCCGCCTTGTCGTGAGCAGATTGAGGCCGCAATTCACAACGCAAAAGATGCTGCAGGCTGGATACTTGAAGATGTTGTTACAAGTGCTGAGCGAGTTCGGCGCCGGACAGAATACATTGCCGGGATGGTCAAGGGTCGCCTGCCAGAGCCGATCTTAGAAGCAGATTCCATTTTGGGGATTGTCCAGCAGGTACAGAAGACCCTTGGACGCTACGCAAAAAGCCGTGGCATTGACCTCTACTGTCACGTCGATGCATCAACCTATCCAGTCTCACATGACAAAGACCAAATGTATGATGCGCTTTATAACCTTGTAAACAACGCGCTTCAGGCAACACCGGATGGCGGTACCGTCTCGATTACCGCATGCAACAGCATTCACAATCCATCGATGGTAGAGATTAGCATCACGGACACAGGGCACGGAATGACCGAAGAAACCCGAAGCAAGCTGTTCACCGATGAAGTCGTCTCCACAAAACACGGCGGCACGGGACTTGGAACATCCATTGTGGGTCGTGTGGTGAGAGAACATCATGGCAACGTATCTGTAAAGTCACGCCTTGGACGTGGCTCAGTGTTCACAGTGCAGCTCCCCGCGTACAATGTTGCACATGGAAAGACCATCGCTGCATGACAAGCCAACCGGCTTTGATGACCATCTCCTCGACATTGCTGTAGATCAAGTAAGGCGCCCGGTAATCACAGGAGACATTCCATGCGCCGCCATCTCGATTTACAGGCACGATAACTGCGCCATCGCTTTGGCCCTCGGTAACAAAGTTGCGCGTCCCTTCCCTATCGCGGCAGATGTCAACACAATCTTTGACATGGCATCTGTGACGAAAGTCATCGCAACAGCAACAGCCATCAACATTCTATTCGAACGCGGCATGCTCAGTCCGGAAACCGAAGTGGGTCGTATCCTCCCAGCATTCGCCCGCCAGGCTCAGGTTCCGGGATTCGCGGATCGTGGCAAAATCACCATCCGGCATTTACTGACACACTGCGCGGGATTCCCTGCCGGTGGCAACTACCGTGGCAAGCAGATTTCACTTGGGCAGATCATCGATGATATTGCGAAGTCAAGAGTGATGTATCCGCTAGGTACGAAGTTTCTTTACTCGGATTTCTCGTTCATCACGCTGGGTGCTGTCGTCACCGCCATTACAGGGAAAACACTGGACCGTTTCTGCAGTGACAACATCTTCAATCCGCTTGGGATGTCCGATACGGGTTTCAATCTGCCGAAGGAAAAGCACAGCCGCTGTGCAAGCACGGCAGCAGACAACAATGCTCCGGTAAATCAGGGGGTTGTCCACGACCCGACGGCACTCGCTATGGGCGGGGTTGCGGGGCACGCCGGGTTGTTTAGTACCATACAGGATGTCAGCAAGTGGTGCAGGATGATGCTCGGCGGCGGGATGGTCGATGGTATTAGAGTCATACGGAGGGGAACGGTTGCACGGATGACATCGCCGCAGAGTCCGTTTATTGGCGAAGAGCGCGGCTTTGGCGTTGACATTGCCAGTGATTACAACGTGCGCGGGGAGCTCACCGTCGGCAGCTATGGCCATACAGGTTTCACCGGAACCAGCATTTGGCTGGATCCTGCGAACGACCTCTTTGTCGTCCTGCTCACCAATGGGGTCCATGCCAAACCACCAGCGAAGGTAACGGCTGTAAGGCGACGCCTCCATGCAGCCATCAGTCGTGCAAGAACAGACTAGACATCACTTGTGATAAGGCTCTCCGCGGAGAATCTTGAATGCCCGATAGGTCTGTTCGAGTGCGATGACGCGTGCAAGCTGATGAGGCAGCGTGAGCTTTCCAAAGCACCACCGGAAGTTGCTGCGTTCGAGCACGGCATGATCGAGGCCGAGTGAACCACCGATTACAATCGTAAAGGTACTGGCGCTGTGGAATGTCGCGGCATCCATCAGGTGCTGTGCAAAATCCGGACTCTCCAGCTGTTTACCAGCTAGGTCACAGGCAATCACATAGTCGCGCTCGCCGACTTTTGCCAAAATACGGACACCTTCGCGCTGACGTATCGATGCCTCATCTGCAGCCGATGCGCCATCTGGTGTCGCCTCATCCGTAACTTCAATCAGTTCAAACTTGGAAACCAGATTTGCCAGGCGGGTTGCGTAATCGCTACAGGCATCCTTGAAGAATACTTCCTTCAATTTTCCGACGGCAATAACCCGAATTGTTGGTCGCATGGCATAACCTACCACATAGCCCGGATGGCCTCCGGTGGTACACTTTTCCCATGGATACAACACCAGAAGCCATCACTGCCGATGTTGCCCGGAAGTATCAGGACTACGTCAATCCAACGGCCTTAAACCTGCTTCGTCTTGCTGGATTTGACCGGGTTGAGCACACCGGTAATGGAGCGATCATTTCCGATATTGAGGGGAATGACTACATCGATTGCCTCGGAGGCTACGGTGTCTTCTCCCTCGGTCATGCAAATGAAGAAATCGTAGATGCTGTTTATGCGCAGCTGCGGCAGCTTCCCTTGTCATCCAAGACGTTTCTAAACAAGCCGCTTGCAGACCTTGCTGAGCAGCTGGCGCAGCTGACACCCGGCAATCTTCAATACTCGTTTTTCTGTAACTCGGGTGCAGAGGCCGTTGAAGGTGCGCTCAAGTTTGCCCGCATGGCAACCGGAAGGCCGGCGTTCATCAGCACACATGGCTCGTACCATGGCAAGACGCTGGGAGCGCTCAGTGCATCCGGACGCGATAAGTACAAAGATCCGTTCCGTCCGCTCCTTGAGACGTTTAATTTTGTTCCATTTGGCGATATCGCTGCAATGGAAGCCGCAATGAATCACACTATCGCTGCGGTGATTCTAGAGCCGATTCAGGGTGAAAATGGCATTTTTGTAGCCCCGGATGGCTATATCAAAGCAGTCCGTGAGCTCTGCGACCGGCATGGGGCTCTTCTAATTCTGGATGAGGTTCAGACAGGTCTTGGACGTACTGGGCGCCTCTTTGCCTGTGAGCATTCCGGGGTAACGCCCGACATTTTGACACTTGCGAAGGCTCTGGGCGGCGGGGTGATGCCAATCGGTGCGATTGTAGGTACCAAGGATGTCTGGGATAAGGTCTTCACGGTAAACCCCTATCTCCACACAAGCACTTTTGGTGGTAACCAAGCGGCGTGTATAGCTGCACTGAAGACTTTGGAAATCATTCAACGTGATGATCTTGTTACACGTGCAGAGGTTGCCGGCGAACGGTTAATGTCAGGTCTGAGAAGCGTTCAGGTTGACTTCCCTGGAATTCTCGTGGATGTACGTGGACGCGGCCTGATGATTGGCGTGGAATTTGCAGACGCCGACGTTGGTAAGCTGGTCATTGGTAGCTTAGTCAAGGGCGGTGTGGTTGCTGCGTATACTTTAAACAACCCTGAAGTAATGCGTTTTGAGCCTCCGCTCATTATCTCTGATAGCCAGATTGACCAAGTTGTATGCGTCTTCCGTGATGCCATTTTGGACGTCCAGCAGATGCTCGAAGAATTTGGAGTTGTATAACCATGAACAAGTCAATCGTGTTTGCCTCCGCTTGTATGACGCTTTTGTTTGTTTCAGCGTCGCCATTAATGGCGCAGTCCATCCTCAATGTAGCCGCTGGTGAGCAACAGGCAGATGGCACCTATTTGTGGGTCTATAAAGTCTATGCTCGCGAGTATCAAGACCTAAACTACTGGATCTTAGGAGTGGACAGACCGGTTTACGATTCTCTGGTCGCGGGTTCGATTAATGGCGCATCTAAGGTGTCCTACGTCGAAAAATCTGGAGAGAATCTCCTTACGGGCATCCGCTTCAACGGAAATGTAGACAAGGATGCGTCCAAGGTCTTTTCATTCAAGCTGGATCAAAACTACGT
>JBEEMN010000061.1:0-7024 GCA_041192625.1 Armatimonadota bacterium | reverse complement strand
TGTGATTGTTCCGGCGTAGCCCAGCGTGTTGTGATCTGCGGCGCTCTCATCGTCCGTAATCGGGACCGGCATTGGGTAGACAATGGGGCCGAACTCAGCCGGGAGCAATGTCTCAAGCGAACAAATCGTGGCCATTTGGCCCGCGGATTCTGGACGCCTCGGTGGGATATGCCAGCCGGTTGGGATTGTAAGCTGCAGGCGTATTTCTGCGCTGGCACCCGGAGAAACATTGAGGTGGTCAGGCTCTGCAGTCAATGTGAGTGCTGGGGCTGCTCCGTATGCGACAAGGGCATCCACCCACGTTGCCGTCCCGCTTGGCGCGCGCTCAAGGACACCTGCATACGTCGCAAAATGCGTGTCGGCAACAGCTTTGTAATGGCCTCCAAGTCGGTGGAGCACGCGTATAGCGACATTGTTGGCACTCGGCAAAGCGCCATCAAAAATGTCTTTGGTCCGCACAATAAGCCGCTCGTGCAGGGTGTCACTCGTGAAGAAAAAGCCATCTTCGGCGGTGTCTGTAAACTGTGCAATCATTTGGTCCGTCAGGAGCACCGCGGCATCCCGCCACACGCTGTCGCCCGTAACATCGTGGAGGTCGAGGAGACCATCCGCGAAAAACGCGTGGTCATCCAGAAAGCCTGCCGTCACCGATGGTGTTCCTTCGGTGATGCTGTGGCGCAGCGTTCCATTGATAATTGCATGGTCCAAAATGGCTTTTGCGGCTGTGATGGCGGCATCCAGCAAGTCCTGACGCTCGCTGATTTGCCCAACATGTGCAAGCGAGCCAATCATCAGGCCGTTCCAGCTGACGAGCACTTTATGGTCACACAGCGGCGGTGTGCGCTGGTTACGTTCGTGGAGCAGCGTTGTCAGCTCCGGAAGCATTAGGTCCGAAGTTGCAGGGTAGCGGACATCCCCAATCCCAGATCCGATATGCAGAATATTCGTTGTTTCCGGATGGCCAGTTGCTTCATCCCGCCAGTTTCCCGCAGGCTTTGCGTTGTAAAGGCTTGAAAATGTATCCCCAGCGATACGCATGACAGCTGTGTAGTCCCAGACGGTATAGCTGCCTTCTTTGCCGTTTGCATCGGCATCGTATGCGGAGCGAAAGGCGCCAATCGGATCTGTCAGGTCTCTTATGACGTAATCACAGGTACGTGTGGCGACGGTTAGGAAGCTCTCACGCCCCAGCGGTCCGGCGGCAAGGGCGTAAATGCGAGCGAGCATCGCGTTGTCGTACAGCATTTTCTCGAAGTGGGGCGTGAACCAGTGCCGGTCCGTGGCATAGCGATGAAAACCGCCGCCGACATGGTCATGGATGCCCCCGCAGGCAATCTGGTCGAGGGTGTCTTCGAGCAACGGGGTGATGGTTTCCGAATGCGTTGGCAGCATGGTTGTTAGCAAGCGCAGGGAGTGGTGTGGCGGGAATTTTGGTGCGCCACTGAAGCCGCCGAAGTCCGGGTCGAAGCGCTCGGTTAGGTCCTTGATAGCGGCATTAATCAGGCTTTCTGTGTCTGGATGCTCCCCTGTAATCGCAAGTGGACGCTGCCGCGCCGACATCGCGAGCTCTTCCGTTGCTGCCGTAGCAACATCTTCGACTTCCTGTCGGCGCTCGTTCCACGCGGCCGCGAGCTGGGTAAGGAGGCTTATAAATCCGATACGTCCTCCGCGGGATTGAAGCGGAAAGTACGTGCCGCCGTAGAAAGGCTTGGCATCCGGCGTGAGGAAAACCGACATCGGCCATCCGCCATGACCCGTCATCCGCTGCACGGCTGTCATATAGACTTCATCGATGTCCGGGCGTTCCTCCCGGTCGACCTTAATAGCGATGTAGTGCGTGTTGAGGAGCTTGGCGACCTGCTCATTTTCAAAGGACTCGTGCTCCATGACATGGCACCAGTGGCAGGCAGCGTAGCCGATGGAAAGGAAGATTGGGACATCCAGTTTGCGCGCAAGCGTAAGGGCTTCTTCACACCACGGCCACCAGTCCACCGGGTTATGGGCATGCTGCCGCAGATACGGCGACTTTTCATGGATGAGGCGGTTTTCGAAGCTCGGGCTCTGGCTGTCGGATAAATTCACGCTCTGTTGTACCTGTAGAAGCATTTGGTACGTGCAATGAAATGAGTAAAGAGGTGTGTAAACCGAAAATGTTGATGCTGCGGGTGTCACATTCATCTGAATTCATGTAAAAATGCGGATGGCTGTGCGCCGATGTGGGCGTGCTGTGGTGTTGGTCCCGGAGCTGCTTCCACTGGTGTAACTGCAGAGTTCGGGGAGACACGGTTTCTCAGGGATTTTCCCCGCGGTGACGCGGGAATTTGGGGGATGTTCAAACATGGAAGAGCGCGAATCAGGCCGCACGTGGCGTCCGAATCGTAAGGAATTTATCGCTGGCACAACGCTTGCGAGCTTGGGATTTGTATTTGCGGATGGCACTCCAGCCCGTGCGGCGTGGGATGACAAGCCAACTGTAAAGAAGCCTGTCAGTGCCAACGACAAGATCCGCTTTGCGTGTATCGGCGTTGGTGGCAAGGGCTGGGGCGAAGTCATGGACTCCGCAGAGAATGGCGACATCGTTGCGCTCTGTGACCCTGATGATGTCCAAATGGCACGTGCAAAGCGTGCATTCCCAAATGCCAAGGTCTACCGTGACTACCGCAAGATGTTCTCCGAGATGGCTGATCAGATCGATGCGGTTACCGTGTCGACGCCTGACCACCATCACTATCCAGCCAGCTCCGTCGCGATGACACTTGGCAAGCACGTCTACTGCCAGAAGCCGCTTGTCCGTACGATTTGGGAAGCGCGCCAGATGCAGGAGATTGCAAAGAAGGCTCGCGTTGCCACCCAGATGGGTAACCAGGGAACGGCGCAGGATGGTCTCCGGATGCAGGCTGCACAGGTCCGCGCTGGAATCATCGGAAATGTCACCGATATCCACGTCTGGTCCAACCGCCCAGTATGGCCACAGGGCCACAAGCGTGGCGCATCCAAGCCAGTCCGCGACAGCATCGATTGGGATGTCTGGATTGGCCCACGCCCGATGCGGGATTATGCTGAAGGCTATGCCCCATTTGTATGGCGTGGTTTCTGGGATTTCGGCGCCGGTGCGCTCGGAGATATGGCATGCCACCAGATGAACATGACCTTTATGGCCCTCGACCTCAAGGACCCTGTCACAGTACAGGCCGAGACGAGCGGACATGACAAGGACATCTTCCCAAGCTGGAGCATCATCAAGTACCACTACCCGAAGAACAGCTGGCGTGGCGAAATCAACCTGACTTGGTACGACGGCGGCAAGTTGCCACCGGCTGACCTCGTCGGCGAGAAGATGGAATCCTCCGGAACACTGATCATCGGTGACAAGGGCAAGATCCACATCCCAGGTGACTACGGTAGCGGTGGCAAGGTTGTCAGCGGCGGCGTTGACATCCCTGAAGTCAAGTTCGATCGCTCCCCAGGCCACTTTGAAGAATGGGTTCGCGCTATCCGTGGCGGCCAGGAAGCACGCTCAAACTTCCCGAACTACGGCGCTGACCTCACTGGAATGGCCCTCGTTGGTAACCTCGCTGTCTGGTGCAACGGCCCAGAAGTGCAGTGGGATGCCAAGAAGATGCGCGTCAAGAACATCGGCGACTTTTCGAATGAAAAGGCAAGCATCGAGGAACTGATCAAGCCAACCTACCGTGAAGGTTGGAAGTTGGTCTAACAATCATGCGGGATGCCCCCTTCGGAGAGATCCGAAGGGGGTTTTCCTGATTTATAGGGGAGTTCGCAAATGAAGCAGCTGGGATTTTGGGCGGGGATGGCCACATTGATGCTTGCGGTGCCGGCAGTGTACGCACAGGACACGCAGCTCACGGTGACGCAGCAGAAGGCATCCGGGATTTATCGCAGCGGTGAAACAGTCCGCTGGAAGATTGTGACCGAGCGCTGGGCAACCCCGACGGTTGTGCGATACTCGCTGAAGGCCAACAACAGTGAGGTGTTACAGTCCGGGGATGTCGTTATCGGTCCGGGAAACCCGGCTGAGATTGCTTATACAGCTACGAAACCGACCATGCTGATGTTAGATTTGCAGCAGGCAGGTGGCAAGGTCAGGCAGTTTGGTGCTGCTGTCTCACCAGAGAAGCTGCGTCCGGTGCACGCACGACCGGCAGACTTTGATGCGTTCTGGGATGGCATGAAGTCTAAGCTGCGCACGCTCCCGATGAACCCCAAGGTCACGCCTGGCCCAAGTAATCGCCAAGGCGTTGACTATTCCCTTATCCAGCTAGATCACATCAATGGCACCAAGGTCCACGGTCAGCTTGCTAGGCCATCCAAGCCCGGAAAGTACCCAGCGGTCCTCGTGTTGCTATGGGCATCCCCGCCGTATCGCCTCTGGAGTGACTGGGTCACAGATCGGGCGTCGCAGGGTTTTGTAGTCCTCAATATCGAGCCGCATAACGTCCTCCCAACCGAGCCCCAGAGCTACTACGACAACCTGCCGGCGACATTGAAGAACTATTCGGACATCAACCAGGAAGACCGCAACACAAACTACTTTGTGGAAATGTACCTCCGGGGGGTACGTGCAGTTGACTATCTGATGCAGCAGCCAGACTGGGATGGCAAGACAATCATTGTGACGGGAACGAGTATGGGCGGACAGCAAAGTATTGCGGTCGCGGGCCTGCACGATGCCGTTACCCATATGATTGTCCACGTACCCGCCGGGACTGACCTTAATGGTGTTCAGCATGGACATCAGCAAGGCTATCCATCCTTTCGCGCGAACAGCCCAAAGGCGATGGCGGTTGCTCCGTATGTGGATGGCATTAACTTTGCACCGCGTATTAAGGCCAAGTCATTGGTTTCGATGGGATTTATCGATACGGTGACACCGCCGAATGGGATTTGGACGATGTTTAATCAGCTGCGCGGACCAAAGGAAGTCGCTCCGATGATGGACAGCCCGCACAACAACCTTGCGACAGTGGAAATGCAGCTTCCGTTTACGGAGCGTGCCGCGGAATGGTTTGCAGCGATAGCCGCCGGGAGAGCTCTCTCACCAAAGGCATACAAAAACTAATCCAAGCGGTTATAAGGATCAGATCCTGTGCAAAGCGATGATAATCCAGTGTTGACTCTCATCCAACAGAATGGCAATGCCTCTGTGATTGCCCACCGCGGGGCAAGTGCCTACGTGCCGGAACATACCCTGGAGGCGTATACGCTTGCGCATGCACAAGGGGCGGATTACATCGAACCGGATGTCATCCTCAGTCGCGATAACGTGCTTGTTTGTCTACATGACCTTGTGCTTGATACGACCACGGATGTCGCGGAGCGTTTCCCAGAGCGCAAGCGACCAGATGGTCACTGGTACACCATCGATTTCACGCTTGCTGAGCTCAAGCAGCTGCGTGTCTTTGGTCGCGTGGATGACACTGAGCGGGAGACCGTGCCGGGGTATCAGATTGCAACTCTCGATGAGCTTGTTTTGTTGGTTCAGCGCTTGAACAAAGTCTCTTTGCGCAAGACCGCACTGCTGATCGAGATGAAAAACTCCGAATGGCATGCCCAGCAAGGCAAGCCGCTCGAGCCCGTTTTGCTGCAGACTCTTGCACGCCATAAGTTGGACACACAAGCCGGAGGCTACATCATCCAGTCGTTTGATGATGCACACCTCCGAAGTCTCCGAGAAACGTTTCAATGTCAGCTGCCATTGATGTGGCTGACAAGTGACCTACCGAGTCTGGAAGAAGTGGATGTGATTGCGACATGGGCCGCTGGTATCAACCCACATCGCAGCGAAATCGAACTGGATGGCAAACCGAATGCGGCGGGCCTCGCAGTGCTTGAGCGGATGCATTCAAGGGGAATGAAGATGTTTGTGTGGACGTTTAATGATGAACCCGATGTGCTTCGGCGTTTTCTCGAGCGCTATGGAGTGGATGGTGTGATTACGAACAACCCGGATGCCGGTGTGCGGGCCGTGACCGCTGGAAGGACGACAAAATGAATAGACGCTTGTTTCTTGCAACGATTGCAGGTCTCCCATTGCTTTCCGAAGCAGGTGGTCGCGCCATTGCGAATCCAAAGTTTGCTGATAATCCATTCACCTTGGGGGTTGCGAGTGGCGACCCGGATGCAACCAGTGTTGTCCTCTGGACCAAGCTTGCCGTGCGTCCGCTGGACATGGATGGCGGGATGCCTCCAGCAGATGTCGATGTCACTTGGGAAATCGCAGCATCGGATAGCTTTACGACCATTTTGAGGAGCGGCAAATCACGGGCAAGCCGTTTGCTTGGTCACAGCGTGCATGTCGAAGTGGATGGCCTTTCTCCCGATACCTGGTACTGGTATCGCTTCCAAGCTGGGGATGCGACAAGCCCGGTCGGTCGCACGCGTACCATGCCAGCTGCAAGTGCCCAGAAGACAGCCTTTAACTTTGCCTTCGCCAGCTGTCAACATTTGGAGTATGGCTACTTCACGGCTTATCAGCAGCTCGCTGCGGATGACAATGACATCGTGTTTCACCTCGGTGACTACATTTATGAATATGCAGCGAACGAGAAACGTCCACGCCGTCACACAAACGCCAAGCTGTTCAATGTCACTGACTACCGCATTCGCTACAACCAATACCGGATGGACCCGCTGTTGCAGGCTGCCCATGCACGCTGTCCGTGGTTTGTGACGTGGGATGACCATGAAGTCGAAAACAACTACGCGGCTGATATCTCTGAGCGAAAGGGTATGGAGACTCCAGAGTTTCTCATCCACCGTGCGAATGCCTATCAGGTCTACTACGAAATGATGCCTTTGCGCAGAACATCCATCCCGCGTGGCCCCGACATGCTGCTCTACCGTAAGGCTAAATTTGGCAATTTGGCTGAGCTCCTTGTTTTAGATACACGTCAATACCGGGCGGACCAGCCAAATGGGGATGGACTTGCGCCCATCAATGATGCGACGCTGTCACCCAAGCAAACCATGCTTGGGGCAACCCAGCGCGAGTGGCTTGAGCGTG
>JBEEMN010000060.1:0-7078 GCA_041192625.1 Armatimonadota bacterium | reverse complement strand
AAGCGTCGGAGCTTGGGCCCCCCGCTGCGTCCCGATGCCGGAATGGTCAACATCGTGTCCGTTGCATTGCCATCGCCACGGTTCACGACCCGTGTCGTTGAGCCAGCTGCATTTGGATGACCGTTTGGAATTCTAAGCTCCGGGTGGTCAAACGGGGCAGAGCGGTTCTCAACACGTGGGTCGGTCATCTCAAGCATCAGCTGAACAAGGTCCTGCTTTTGCGCAACCGACAGCTGTCGGTTGACCGCGACATCCGGTGAGAGGTTCACACCATTGTCATGGTCAAAGCCACGGTTGTACAGGTTGATGGCTTGGTGCAGCGTCGAATAACCACCTGTGTGGTTATATGGCGCATTCAGGGCAACATTCCGCAGACCAGGAACCTTGAATGCACCATTGATGGCCAGACGGGTGGTTCCAGTGATGATCTGTCCTGCCGGCCGGTTAGGGTCCTGCAGAATTCCCAGCTGCAAACTGCGTGCAAACGACAGTGGATTGCCAAAGGGGTCGTTGGCACCAATACCGATGTCTTCTGCCGTCGGCCTGACTCCGACATTGTAGTACCCGACATCGTATGCACTTGGCAGGAGATCACGCATTGGCATCACTTCGGTTGGAATCGCAATCCCAAGCGCAGCAATGTCTATGTTCAACACCGGGATGGTTGCATTGGACAATGGACCACCCGCATGACACAGAACGCAGTTTGCCTGCCCAATGAACAGGTCATACCCGCGGCGTGCACTTGCAGTCATTGCTGCCGTGTTTCCCGCGAGGTACTGGTCAAACGGTGTCTGGTCGGAAACCAGAGTCGACTCGTACATCAGGACAGCAAGTCCAAAGATGAGCGAGAAGTTGGCTTCGGTCTGCGAATAGATGCCTGTTGGGCTTGGGACGATACGTCCGCCGGTAACCGTAAACTTGTTGACGCCATTAATCCACTTAGGCTGGAATGCGGCTGCAATCATGTCGGAATAGGTTGTGCTCAGGCCGTTTCCGGTTGGATTTACCAATGCTCCAAGGACTGAGTCAGTAGGAGCGACTTTTTGCAAAGCCAATGGTTGCAGGGACAGCATCTTCTTACCAACAGCCGCGAAGTCACGACCACCATGGGCCATTTCGACATCGCTGTTCACCGGTCCAACAGCCTGTGATGCAAGGGATGCATTGACAATACTGATTCGAACTGGCGTCGCTTGACCTGTTACCGCATCCACATTTTCATAAACACGTGCATTGACATCCGAGTCGCCAAATGGATTCACACCATTGAACTCGTTGTGCGCACGACCATCCCAGAAGTTTCTGTGGTTGAAAATGGAGTTGATTACCGATGGTGCATTGCGCCCCGTGACCTGGCGGGTGTTGATTCCACCGGTTCGGTAAATAGGATCAGCGACAACGCTTCCGGAATCGACCGGAGTGTTGGTGATGCCGATAAAGTTACCCTTGAAGACGCCCTGACTGCCAATAATGTCACTGGATGACCACGGCTTTGTTGACAAAGGATTGTTGACATCTGAGAACTTGGTAAATGGGAAGCGACTTGCGGTCGTCAGCTGCCCGTTTACAGCATGGCCATTGTCCCAAAGCTTGTTACTGCCGGGGGTGAGCTGATTCTTGTCACGGCCATCCGCACCCGCTTGGTAGTGGCAGGATGCACATGCGGTGATGCCATCCGAGCCGAGCTGCATATCCCAGAAGAGGGCTTTACCAAGCTTAATCGCTGCAGCACGATCTTTAATGTAGAGATCAAGTGTTGCAGGAAGAGGTACCGGGACGGTGTTTAGAGGAACGGGAAGGATGACCAGTGGTGGTGGTGGTACTTGAGCGGCAGCCGTTTTGTTCTCGAAAACAAACGGCAGCGCACAGGCTGAAGTGACACCAAGGGCAATGAGCGCCTTGACCACACTGGATGTATGTGTTGTGTTTTTCATATGGATTTAGTCTCCGAACTAACCGTGACTCCTGATGACGTAACTCGATGGCGAAGCAAATCTGTTACGCAATGTCACTGGTTTTGTGATGTTACCTGTTAACATCACTTAATTAGGTGCGGTTGTAATTCGATGAAAACGACCGGGAATTACCAATGTCAAATGGATATTGCTGACAGCTGGTGTTTTAGGGATGTTGATTTCAGATGTTTACCTGCAACAACTACGGGCAGGTATTTGTACGGAGGGGTGTCTCTGAGATATTGAATCGCTCAGAAAAGACTAGTAATTTTGCCTGTCAAAATCACTTATCCGCATAGCGATCGAATGTGAATCAGACGGACTACGCACAAATTGATTTTTCCTGGTACGTCAGGAAGGTGTAGGAAGGAAGCCGAGAAGCCTGGCTACCCACACGATGACAAAACAAGCCGTCATCACAATCGGGACAGAGCGAGGGATGGCCTTCAACTGTCCTTTGTGAAAACCCATCTTCATGAAGTGAGCTGCACAGTAGAACATCAGCAACAGTAGAACGGGAGGCCCAAGCGGATGAAAGGCAACTGCATCTACAAAATGAAGATGCCCAGTCGCGATTAACGAGCGTGTCATCCCGCAGCCTGGGCAGGCGATGCCCGTAATGTTCCGAAACAAGCAAAGCTTTGGAAGACCGAGGACTGTGGATGCACCCAGCGATGGTGCCGGAACCACGATTGCCCCGATCACAATACACAGCGACCAAAACCAATCCGCCGTCAAGACCGTGAAGATGGCTTTTGCAGGCGGATGCGTTTGCTCGCTCAATGGCTTAGTGACTGGAGCGGTCCCAGTTACGCCACACATCGTTGAGCTGCTGCTGTTGCATTAATGTGTTAACCACACCGATGCCCGCGAAATTCAGGATTAGGTACAAAACGCCGTTGTCGACTGGCCGTATCCCAACGTTTTCCTGAAGCCGGACAATTTTCTGCGCCATCTTCCAGTCCCAGAAGTAGCTGTAGATAAAGCATGTGACGATTGTTAGAAGGACTTCAAGGCCTGGATTGGTATCCGTTTCACCAAGGGCATCCTGAACTTCCTGGCTAACACGATGCATCCATACCAAATAGTAAATTCCGCAGGTCACTAAACTTAGGATGAGGACTAGCGCAGGATCCTGGCGGGTTCCCGGCCGCGTTGCATAGCTTTGGTACATCGTCAACTCCCTCCGCGAAACGTCGCTATCGAACCTCGGCTCCGGACACAACACGCTTGGCTGGCTGGAGCAAAATCGCCTTGCCATCTTCATCGGTCGCCGCAAGCAGCATCCCTTGGCTCTCAACCCCGCGGAGCTTTGCTGGCTTAAGGTTGTAGACAACCACAATCTGCATCCCAATCAGCTCTTCGGGTGTGTAGGAGTCGGCGATTCCGCTCACTATTTGTCGTTTCTCTTCGCCGAGCTGGACTTCGAGGCGCAGAAGCTTCTTCGCACCTTCAATCTTCTCCGCATGGGTGATGTCCGCAATGCGGAACTGGACTTTGATAAAGTCATCGATGGTGATTTCACTCGATGTTGCATCGGCTGCAGGGGATGTTTGATCCACGGGTTTGGTCTCTCCTGATGACTTTTGTTCTGCTTTAGCGGCTTTAGGTGCTGCTTCGACGGTCGGTACCGGGAAGGCAAGTCGCGGGAAGATGACATCGCCAACCGCGGTTTGCCCACCAAATGGAAGGGCTCCAAAGGTTGTCTTTGCATCAAAGTCGCCAGCGACTACTTCCGGTGAAAGACCCAGCTGACGGAGAACTTCTCCTGCGGCATGCGGCATCGCAGGAAGCAGCAAAACAGCCGCAAAGCGGACGCCTTCAAGGGCATTGTAGATGGCTGTATCGACATCTGCCGTGTTCCCAGCCTTCGCGGCTTTCCACGGTGCGGTCGTCGCAAGGTATCGGTTGACACATGCCAGCAGACCATTGACTGCCTGCAGAGCGGTTCCCCAGTCGTATGTCGCAAGCGCTGCTGTGTAAGCATCCTTGGCTTTTTGTGCATCTGCCTGCAGTCCTGCATCGAGCGCTGCTTCTGTTGGGAGCGTTCCGCCGAAGTAGCCGGCTTTCAGAACACGGTTCAGGACATTCCCTAAATCGTTTCCAAGCTCGGCGTTGTAGCGCGATTGCAACATCGAGAGTGCGAATTCGGTGTCATCTGAGAAGCGAATATCGCGGAGGAGGTAATAGCGCAGCGCATCCCGTGCAACCAGCGGGTTTGCACCACTGGCATCCACAAGCTTCTCAACGACGGCCTGCGGCGTTGGAATGTTGCCTTTACTCTTACTGGCCTTTCCAAGCAGACCTTCTTCATCGCGAACCACCCACCAACCGTGCCCAACGACATGTTTAGGAAGTGGAAGCTCGAGGGCCATCAGCATCGCTGGCCACAGTGTCGCATGAAAGCGGGTGAAGATTTCTTTGGCCATCAGGTGTGCCGTTGCCGGCCACGTCTGCTCCCATGCTGGGTTATTTGGCCAACCCGACTCAGTCAAGTAGTTGATCAGCGCATCAAACCAGACGTAAACAACCTTACTGGCATCTCCAGGGACTTCGATTCCCCAGCCAGCGTTCTTGCGCGAGATGGCGATGTCGCGGAGGCCCTGCTCAATAAATGCGAGGACTTCATTACGGCGCGTATCAGGAATGAGAAAACCCGGGTTTGAAAGAATATGCTCCTTCAGGCGCTCCCCGTAGGCGGAAAGGCGGAAGTAGTGCACATCCTCGCGGATACGCTCAACCTTCGCTCCGGTTTCCTTGACGATGCCATTGTCATCGACATCCGTGTCGCGGAAGAACGTTTCATCTGCAACGGAGTACCAGCCTTCATAAACGCCAAGATAGATGTCGCCTGACTTCTCAAGCCGCTGGAACACTTCGCGAACAACATCTTTGTGACGATCTTCGCTTGTCCGGATGAAGGTGTCATAACGACAATCTAGAAACTTCCAGGCTTCTACAAAGCTCTGTGAAACCTTGTCTACAAATGCCTGTGGCGTTTCGCCAGCTGCGATTGCCGCATCGGAGACCTTTTGTGCATGCTCATCCGTGCCGGTTAAAAACCACGTATCGAGTCCCTGCATCCGGTGATACCGCGCCTGCGCATCCGCAAGAAGCGTCGTCGTAGCCGTTCCTACGTGAGGTACGGCGTTGACATAGTAGATAGGGGTGGTGATGTACGTTCGCATGGAGAGTTCCTGAGGTTATGCGGCGATGCCGCGAGGTTTTTCAAAAAGATGATGGCAGCCACACGGGCTACCGGCGGGGAACCCCTCAGCCACCGCCTGGCGCGATGGTCCTACAGCAAGGCGTCCCTGCTGACTGACTCGTACTGCAGCTTGGATCAGCAAAACCGGTCGCTGCGAACATCGATAACTGCCTTGATGTCTCAGCTGATCCACATGCTGGGCACGCTTCTGGTTCATCCTTGCGGGAGAATGGTCGCATCGTCTCGAACTGGTTACGGCAGGATTTGCACTTAAATTCGTAAATAGGCATGGTCTTTATTCTATCTGATGCAGCCAACCGGCTCCGGTTTGCGCTACGAGCTTTGGGTAGGCGATTTGCAGGAGCGCAGGCAGGTTCTCGATGTCTTCGCGGTTGTAGCGAATCAAGCGATTCAGTGCACTTTCATCCCGGCGGGAGACCCAAAGCCTCCACAGCTCAACAGCATCCCACCCGGACAGCCCTACTGCTTCATCGGAGCGTTCAATCCCAAACCGATGCTCTATCGCCTTCAGGCCGCCCTTGATCCCGATTCGGCGCATCACATTGCAGACATCCACATGTGGAATGTCAAAATCCACAGCTGGAAACCGTCGCTTAAGAAATGGCACATCAAAGCCGGTACCAAAAAACGAAACCATGAGACTGACATCCGCGAAAAGCTCGGGAAAGCGCTCAATGTCACGCCCCTTGACGAGAATGTGTGTGTCGTAGGCGCCGTGCATTCCGATAATCGTGATGTCATTCGCATCGTAGCCGCCGTTTGTTTCGATATCGATACACATCGCTTTGTCCCAAAGCCACGGCAGCAGGCGAACATGCTCCTTCGACCCTAGGCGCGCGGCAAACCATTCCCAGTCCTCGATTTGATGCGCCTCCAAAGCCTGCTCCGCCGCTCGCTTAATGGCATCCGCCTTCGTCGCACTCACCGGCAACTTGGCATCCACAACACTTTCCCAGTGCCGAAATCCAGCATCCCAAAGCTGCTGCTCAGACTTCTCTCCAACACCCGGCGCGATGATAAATGTCCCTGTCAGCCACGGCTTATAGCGGTCAAGTGGAATCGGCATTAGAGGAGACCGTGAGCTTCCTTGAGGTAGCGGTAGGAGGACTCGACAGATGCAAACGCATCCCGGTGACACTCATCCTGCTCAACACACCACCATTCAACGCCCGCGGCATTCCCGGCAGCAAGGATTGATTCCCAAGGGAGGTTTCCTTCGCCGATAGGGGCCATTTTTGGTTCGCCAGCGATTACAGCCTTATCCTTGATATGCACCACGGGGACACGACCGTTCATCCGGGAAAACAAGCCCACTGGGTCAACGCCACCATGCCACGCCCAGTAAACATCCAGCTCCAAATAGTAATGTGGCCCGCCAGAATCGATAAGCACATCCCATGGGGAGACATCCGCTCCGCAGTCACCCCGGTCGAACTCAAATGCGTGATTATGATGACCAAACCGAATGCCGGCAGCCGCAAGCTGCGAACGCACCGCCAAACTCTCATCCAGAAAACGTCCATATTCTGCAGGGTTCAGCTTGTCGTAGCCATCCGGGATGCCGCCAATCGCCACATAGTCACAGCCAATGGCCTTGTGCAAGTCGATTTCGCGCTCGGTTTCATTTAGAAGCGATGCCCATGGCCGGTGCGTCGCGATGCATCGCAAATCCAGCTCGCGCAGCAACCGGCCAAGATCATCAGGGGACAGGTCGGCTTCGAGGGCACCAACCGCACTCACTTGAACTGCGCGAAACCCAATCTCGCGTACACGTTCTAGCGTGGTTCGTACGGCATCCGCGGTCTTTGTGAACTCACGCAGCGTGTAAAGCTGGAGCGCCTGCCCGGGCATTAGGCGCCACGCTCGATATCTGCAGCAATCCGTATCGCTG
>JBEEMN010000059.1:0-7123 GCA_041192625.1 Armatimonadota bacterium | reverse complement strand
CTGCTTGAAAATCAGCGGTATGCGTTTATCCGTAAAGATGCCGCTGTCATGGCCCCTCAGTTCCGCTTTGCAAAGCATGGTAAGTGTGGCACTGAGATTTCTGATGCCCTTCCCTATCTCAGCAAGATTGTGGACGACATCACATTGGTTCGTTCCGTCAAGACCGATCAGTTTAATCATGCGCCAGCCCAGCTGTTCTTCAATACAGGGAGCGGGCTTCCAGGACGTCCAAGCATGGGTTCCTGGCTTACCTACGGCCTCGGCTCAGAAAACAAGAATCTTCCCGGGTTTATGGTCTTTTCCACGGGTGCTGGAATCAGCGGAGGTGCTGCCAACTGGTCCAGTGGGTTCCTCCCTACGACGCATTCCGGCGTCCGCCTGCGGAATCAGGGAGAGCCGATGCTAAACCTTTCAAGGCCATCGGACATTTCAAGTGGTGAGGATCAGGCAACCGCAGCTGCATTGCGTGCGATGAATGCGCAGCGACAGCGTAAGGAGCTGGATCCTGCCATCGATGCCAGAATCTCGAGTTATGAGCTGGCATACCGGATGCAAACAGAGGCACCGGATGTCATGGACTTGTCTAAAGAGTCCAAAGAAACGCTTGAGATGTACGGAGCGGACCCCAAAGTTCCATCGTTTGCCCGAGCATGTTTGCTTGCCCGCAGAATGGTCGAGCGCGGAGTTCGCTTCATCAACATTTACCATGAAGGCTGGGATGCCCACAGTGATGTCGTCGGTAACATCACAGGCAATGCACGTGCAACAGACAAGGCAAGCGCCGCGCTCGTCACAGACCTCAAACAACGGGGACTCCTAGATGACACGATTGTCATTTGGGGCGGCGAGTTTGGACGAACCCCTATGGTTGAATCCAACAAAGCCTTAGGACGCTCGCAAGGGCGTGATCACCATCCCGCGGCATACTCGATGTGGTTTGCCGGCGGAGGCTTTAAGCAGGGCTTCACCTTTGGAGAAACGGATGACCTTGGCTTCAATGTAGTCAAAGACCCCGTTCATGTTCACGATATTCAAGCGACGATTCTGCATTGCCTCGGAATCGACCATACGCGGCTTACATACCGATTTGCAGGACGCGACTATCGTCTCACGGATGTTCATGGCCAGGTTGTCACATCGATATTGACATAAGGATTTCCTAATATGGAACAACTCGCAGTGCTTGGCGGAGCTGCCGCGCGTACAAGTGCATCGCCTGAATGGCCAATCTTCGATGACTTGGAGAAAGATGCCCTGCGCTCGGTGGTTACCAGCGGAGAATGGGGACGCCTTGGCGGCGATGTCACTCAAACGGTTGAAGCCGAATTCGCTAAGATCACGACGTGTAAACATGCCCTTGCCGTGAACTCTGGGCAAACGGCTCTACGCTTGGCGATTCTCGCTTTGAATCCACCCGCAGGTGCCGAGATAATCTGTCCGGCATACACATTTATTGCAACGGCCATGGCTATCGTAGAAGCAAACTGCGTGCCTGTTTTTGCAGACATCGAGCGCTCCAGCTTGTGCCTCGATGCAATGTCTGTCGAGAGTGTCATCACCGAGCGGACTGTCGCAATCATGCCGGTTCATCTTGGCGGCGTTCCTGCAGATATGGATGCTCTGGGTGCTGTTGCGCAGAAATATGGACTAGCCATAATCGAGGATGCAAGCCACGCGCACTTGAGCACGTGGCGAAACAGACAGATTGGTTCCATCGGGACGATTGGATGCTTTTCCTTACAGGCATCAAAAAATCTCAACTGTGGTGAAGGCGGGATTATCACCACAAATGACACCGAGCTCTACGCACGCCTCTCCGCGCTGCAAAACAACGGTCGTATTCCTGGGGATCCGAGTCGGTATAGGCACGCGATGCTCGGCGGGAACTACCGGATGACAGAATTCCAAGCCGCCATCGTTGGCTGTCAGCTCCAGCGCTTAGATGCGCAGACAGTGCATCGATTTGAGAATGGAAAGCGACTCAATATTGCACTGAGTGCCATACCCGGGTTTGCCCCGCTCCCCGATCGTGAAGGTGAAACGCTAAACGCATATCATCTTTACTGCTTTAGCATTGATGAAACAACCTTCGGCGTACCAAGAGATAGCGTTCTCGGAGCGCTGAGGGCCGAAGGGATTTCCTGTGGGCCTGGCTACGCGACCTTAGTGTATGAGCATGATGCGTTTATGAGCGGTGACTTCGGTCCTTATACGGGTGCATCGAATGGCTATACAAAATCGGTGGAAGCGAATCGTGCGAAGTGTCCCGTAAGTGAGCTGGTTGCACACCGGGTCGGAGCCTGGCTGCCGATGACAGAGCTGATGGCCGATGCGAGCGGAATCGACGAAATCATTCAAGCGTTTGAGAAGGTGTCTCGTCTGAGGAATAGCCTTGTCAGCAACGGATAATGGGCTGCTTCGTGTTCTGGATGTCAAATATGTCTTTCAGCAGCACGAACTCTCACCGCCTCTGGTCATTGGAAAAGGCATCATTGACACGATTACGGAAGCTACCTGCCAAGTAACAATCACCAACGGAACGATGACGAGACACGGTTTTGGAACGGTTCTCCTCTCGCATGTCTGGTGCTGGCCAGAGGCTACAGACACAGACAAGGACTTGGCATTACGCGGTGCCTGCGAGACCGTTGCAAAATTTATTACACAGCAACAGCCAAGTGATTCCCTTCTTGGATTGGGACACACTGTTATCTCCCTCTCCGACCACCTGCTTGAATCAATCCCCCCGCTGGCACGTAGAGTCTGCTGTGCACCGCTCGATAATGCAATCCACGATGCCGCTGGCTGCTTAGCCGGATGCTCATCGTTTGAGTTGTTTACCCAGCACGGTAACTCCCCCTTTGATGCAACCTTCCCTGGCTTTGGAGCTGCATCCGCAATCGACAGCATGCTGCATCCACCCAAAACATTTGTTGATGCGCAAATGGTTGTTGGTTTCAAGACCTCAACTAAAAGCGTAACGGATTACTGCACATCGCATAAAATCAGGCGCTTAAAAATCAAGATTGGCTCAGGTGATGTTGCTGCAGATGGAAACCATGTGATCGCTGTGTGCAAGGCTATGCCAGCAACCGATGGGTATATTGACATCACATTGGATGCAAACGGTTGCTATGAATCAGCAGACAAACTGACAGAATTCTTGTCGATGCTTCGACAGACAGCACCCGATGTTGCCGTTAGCGTATCGGCGATTGAACAGCCATCAATGTCTCCCGACAGTGGCGATAGACACCTATGGTCCAAAATCGCTGCTGACACTCCACTTTTGGTTGATGAAACATTTACGCAGCTGGATGACATCAAGCACGCGAGTACGTGTGGATGGAATGGCCTTGCTATCAAGTCCTGTCGTGGCCAGACGCTTGCGCTTCTGGGTGCTGCGTGGGGACATGCCCGAGGTTGGAAGAATACTGTGATGGACCTGACCAGTCCAAACATCGCTGCAATCCACACCGTGTTGTTGGCATCCCGAATCAGCGGAGTAACAACGGCAGAGGTCAACGCCGCACAGTTCTTACGTAGCGGCTACGAGAATCTCCCAGATGGATTGAAGGCTTGTATATTGCCGGTCGATGGCGTTCTCTCTGTACCTAATGTGACTGAAGGGCTGGTCCCGATAGAGTACCGTCCTGTGCTTATACAGCGATTCGAGGATAACTAAACGATGTTTAAAGCGGCGCAGCCAATCTGGCTACAAAATCAGCAGGATGATCAGAACATCATCGTGGCAACGACAGCTGAATTTAGATTAGCAAAGCTCCAAACCAGCGGCCGGTTGCGCCTGCGGATTGCAGGGATGACACGCTATCGTGTCTTTCTCAATGGAAAATTTATAGGAAATGGTCCGAGCCGTGGCCCACATGGTTTCTACCGCATAGATGAATGGGACCTCTCACGTAAGTGCATAACCGGTGTAAATCTCATTGCAGTTGAGGTCGCTGGCTATAACGTCAACTCGTTTTACACATTGGATGCACCATCGTTTCTGGCATTTGAAGTAACCCTAAATGAAAGGGTCATTTTTGCTTCTGGGCGGGACCCACTCGTGATGTCGCAGCGGAATGAGCGTGCCCAACGGGTGCAGCGCTATTCCTTTCAGCGCCCGTTTACTGAGATTTGGACACTGCGGCCCGGCAGTGATGACTGGAAAACCAATGGGATTCCAATATCCGATGCGGGCGTTTACATTGGGCAGGGCGGCATCAAGTTCATAGATGCCATCGCGCCACTCCCGATGTTTGATAAGCTGACTCCAAGCCGCTATGTTGCCGCCGGAAAGCTGGCGCCGACGGTTCCGCAACGTGTTTGGAAGGACCGCTCTCTCACGCAGATCAGCTCGAAACTAAAGGGCTTCCGGGAACAAGACATCCCACTCGTTGTCACAACGGAATGGCAAAACCGAAAATCTGTACAGATTCAAGATATTGCTGCCCCATATGTCGATGACTGGACATTTTTGCAACGCGACACCTTTCAAATCATCGACTTTGGCAAAAACATCACCGGATTTATTGGGCTCAACCTAAAAAGCAAGTCCGCTGCGACCTTGAATCTGCTCTTCGATGAGCTCCTCACCGACGGTGATGTCGATGACAAGCGACTCGGTTGTGCGAACATCGTTGAAGTCAACTTTGAGGCTGGAGAGTATTCCTTTGAAACCTTCGAGCCTTATACTTTCCGCTACCTAAAGGTCGCAGCGACCAATGGACCGCTTGACTTTGGCAGCTTGTTTGTTCGTGAGCTTGCGTGTCCGGATGCTGACAAAGCAATGTTCGACTGCCCAGACGACATGCTCAAGCAGATTTTTGAAGCAGCACGACAAACCTATCGCCAAAATGCCGTTGATATCTTTATGGACTGTCCAAGTCGCGAGCGCGCTGGCTGGCTCTGTGACAGCTTTTGGAGCGCGCGTACTGGGCATCTGCTAAGTGGTCATCAAAAGATCGAGACGGCTTTCCTCGAAAACTATGCCCTTCCGCAGTCGTTTGCTTTCATCCCCGATGGCATGCTTCCGATGTGCTATCCAAGCGACCACAACGATGGTGTTTTCATCGCAAACTGGGCCCTCTGGTTTGTCGTTCAGCTGCGCGAGTTCAAGGAGCGTGGCGGTTCGCCAAAACTGATTTCGGCACTACGGCCTCGTGTTGAGAAGCTATTCAAATGGTTTGAGCGCTATCAGAACGACCTTGGGCTTCTCGAGAAGGTCCCCTCCTGGGTCTTTGTTGAGTGGAGCAAAGCAAATGACTTCGTCCAAGATGTCAACTTTCCATCCAATATGCTCTTTGCAGGTGCTTTGGATGCAGCGGCAGAGCTCTATGGAAACCAGATGTGGAAACGTCAGGCGGACAAGCTTCGCGACGTCATAAACGAACTAAGCTTTGATGGAACCTGGTATGTGGACAATGCCATCCGAAAACCAAATGGTTCGCTCGAAGTCACTCGAAACCGCAGCGAAACCTGCCAGTACTACGCATTCTTCTTCAACATCGCGACTCCAAAGTCACGTCCCGAGCTGTGGCGAACACTGACTTCTGAATTTGGCCCAAAACGGGATGTCAAAAAGGTCCAACCTGAGATACACATTTCCAATGCATTTATTGGCAATTATCTGAGGATTGAAGTGTTATCCCGGGCTGGGATGATTACCCAGATTCTAAACGAATCTGCAGCTTATTTCGGCTACATGGCTGAGCGGACGGGAACCCTCTGGGAAAACACAGATGCCAGTGCAAGCTGTAACCATGGGTTTGCGAGTCATGTCGCCGTGATGATGCTTCGGGATGTAGTCGGCATCGCCAAGGTTGACCATGTGACGAAGCGTGTCTATGTTGTGCCTTCGTTGAGTGAAATCCCATGGTGTTCAGGAAGCGTTCCTGTTCCCGGTGGAATGGTAACCATTTCATGGAAAAAGACCGACTTAGGCTACAAGCGAACATTAAAGGCACCGGCTGGTTGGAAGACTATCATGACCAAACAGAGAGAATGGATTTAGAAATGCACAATTGGATCGAAACGATACGTACGGTTGAAGATTTTCCAAAGCCTGGAATCATGTTCAAGGACATCACACCTCTTCTACAGAATCCGGATGCCTACAGGGCTGTCATGGAAGCGTTTATCGAAATCGCACAGACTTCCGGTGCAACCGTTATTGCTGGAATTGAATCCCGCGGATTCTTCTTCGCATGCCCGTTGGCAGTTACGCTTGGCCTTCCGTTCGTTCCAATCCGTAAAGCTGGGAAGCTTCCTTGGGAAACCGTATCAGCCGAGTATGACCTTGAGTACGGAAGTGCCATCATAGAGATGCACACCGATGCGGTTTCAGCCGGCGACCGCGTGTTGATTGTGGATGATGTCCTTGCAACCGGAGGCACAGCCCAGGCGGCTGGTCGGCTGGTGACGACGCTTGGTGCGACAGTGGCAGGCTACGCATTCCTGAAGAACCTTACGTTCCTCGGCGGAACGGAACGCCTGTTGGATGCGCCTGTTTACAGCCTCGTGGATGTTACAGAATGACCGTTCACGACCTCGAGGCAATATTGGAGCAGCTTGCTCCAGCATGCCTAAAACTCGGAAATGACCCCATTGGGCGTTGCATTGGCTCAAGTAATTCTAGCATCACCAAAATAGGTGTAGCGCTCGATGCCACAGCTGCGGTGATTTCCGAGTGTGTGACACAGGGAATCAATGTCCTCGTTACACACCATCCGCTGATTTATTCGCCAATAACTCGATTAGATGAAACTGCTGGATTTCCAGAGAGTGCCGTAATCGCGGCAATCAAGGCTGGTGTTACTCTTCTTTCAGCCCACACAAACTGGGACTGTGCTGAAGGTGGCATCAACGATGTTCTCGCTGAAATCCTTGGGCTCATAGATTGTCGTCCAATCGAGCTGACGCCCGGAACAGACGGTGGCAAAACGGGTATCGGTAGGGTTGGTCGTTTACGCTTACCAATGATGGAATCCGACTTCCTATCACTCGTTGAGGAACGCCTGCAGGTCAGTGTACGTTGTTCAGAGCGACGTGACCGGATGGTCCAAACGATTGCAGTTTGCGGTGGTGCTGGCGAAAGTCTTTATGCCTCCATAAAAGACCA
>JBEEMN010000058.1:0-7148 GCA_041192625.1 Armatimonadota bacterium | reverse complement strand
TTAGGAGCAACAACAGCGACTCTTTCGGTTCCGCCTGCAGCAAGCGATGTAGACCGAATCGTGCCAACGGGTATGTCACTGCGGAACACTCCACCCTCTCCACTGGTAACGACCTGATCACCTGGCGCGAGCATCAGCTCTGGGCGCACATAGTGAAGAAGAGGCTCTTTGTTAGCCCCACGACCATCAAGAATCCCAGTCCCGACAAACGTTCCGCTTCGTAAAATCTTAACACCAACATGAGAATCGCGATCCTGAATCAGCCGCACTTTTGCAAAGAACGGGCCGGTGATTACAACTTTTCCGATCAGCCCCTGTGTCGTGCGTATGGTGCTATTACGGACGATTTTCTGATTACTGTTGTCGATCGAGATGGAGGCACTTTCAAGGGATGGATACCAAAATTTCACATCGGCGACGATTGCAGTATCCTTCTTTAGATTTGGAAGCCCAAGGATGTTGCGGTAGTTGATGTAATCGGCCTCCACTTGGCTTAAGCGCTCAATCTGGAGTTTCAGCTGTCCATTTTCAGTGACTAACCGATCACGCTCGACAAGCAATTCCGACCCTGATGTAAGCGAGCGCTTCATACGATCGCCCCAGTCAATCAGGTCCCTGCCGCCGGTCGAAACAACGCTTGCCACACTTGCAACCGTATCCAGAATAATGTTCGACCTTCCAGAACGACGGGCTTGTACGGTTGCCATCAGGAAAACCAGACCAAATACAAAAAGGACTAGCATCAATGCTGGCATGCGCTTTGGTGCAATGGCTGCAGGTCCTGATTTGGCTGGACGTATCACGTATATCCCTAACTGTTAGCGTGAATCAGTGCATGACGAAGCGCCGGGACCCGCTCAACTTCATCAAGTATCATTCCACAGCCCATCGCAACGCACGTAAGTGGGTCTTCTGCAATAAACACAGGCATTTCGGTTGCTTGATGAATGAGTTCGTCGAGTCCTCTTAGGAGAGCCCCTCCGCCTGCGAGACAGATGCCAGAATCCATGATGTCGGCCGCGAGCTCTGGGGGAGTACGCTCCAGCGCCTGCTTGACCGCTTCAACAATCTGTGCAATTGGTTCCGCTATCGCTTCACGTACCTCAATACTTGACAGTGTTGTTTGTCTCGGCAGCCCACTAATGAGGTCGCGCCCACGAATCTGCATCGAAACTTCTTCTTGAAGCGGATAAGCCGAACCGACCGTCAGCTTGATTTCTTCGGCCGTTCGATCACCAATCAGCATTCCGTGGTAGCGCCGTACAAAACTTACAATAGCTTCATCGATTTTCTCACCGGCGATACGGACGCTTTGGCTTGTTACAATTCCTGCAAGGCTGATGACCGCGACTTCTGTCGTTCCACCACCGATATCAACCACCATACACCCGTGTGGTTCTTCGACACGAAGGCCAGCTCCAATCGCTGCCGCCATCGGCTCTTCGACAACAAAAGCATCTCTTGCGCCGGCTTTGCGAGTCGCATCCAGAACAGCTCGTCGTTCAACCTCAGTGACACCACTTGGTATACCGACAACCACTTGTGGAGCGGTCCACCATTGGCGGCGCGTTGATCTGTCGATGAAGTAGCGTAACATCGCCTCTGTTTGCTCAAAATCAGCGATGACTCCATCCTTAAGCGGGCGTACGGCTCTAATGTGACCTGGTGTACGGCCGAGCATCTGCTTTGCGCTGGAACCGACGCTAAGGATCTGTCCGGTCTTGGAGTCAACTGCTACAACCGAGGGTTCACGTACAAGAATGCCTTTACCATGGACATGTACCAAAGTATTTGCAGTGCCAAGATCGATACCTAGATTTCTTGTGAATCGACCAAAAATGTCCTGTACGCGTCGCATTAAGCAAACCACTTTTCCCGAGGCATATTTCGTTGAAAACTACCAAACCTACTCGTCCGATATTATAACCGCAGGAACCCAATTGCGAAGGATGTCAATAAAACCAATGATTCAGCCACCTCTGACCCCGAGTCAGGTTTCTGCAGTACAAAAGTTGGTCAACCAGATTGCCTATGAGGGGATGGGACCGGTAGCAACGCCTAAGTTGCTTTTGCTGATCGAGGATTTTCCTACCTGGGATATCGTTGGATTGCTTTACCCAGCCCTTGCCGAAGACCTTACGTACAGAGGTGTCTGCAGTGTTTTGGCCGAAGCTTGGGAAACTCTTGAGGATGAACCTAAAAAGAGGCTTGCCAGACTGAATCTCGTACGTGTCCATCTAAGCCGTGCCAACCTTACATCCGGAAGTGTTTCGCGCCGCGCGTTAGATAATGCGGCCGCGACTCTGGATTCACTACCTGCAAAAGGTCAGGACTGGGAACTCATCGAGCTTAAGGCGGATATCGCTGTGCAGCGTGCCAAGTATTCGGATGCTCTTGCTGCGTACAGACGTATTCCCGTTACGACGCGCCCCAATGGTGAGATTCAGGCGAAAATCGGGGCAACCTTGCGTTTGGATGGCAGATTGGATGAGTCCCTTGCGGTCCTTCAGGCGGCCATTAAGCGCGAGTCTGGTAATACAACAGAACATTATCGATCCTGGCATGAGCTTCAGCAGGAACAGGGCCTCACGTTTATTGCAAAAGGGGATACGACCGCTGCTGGCACCTGTCTAACATCCAGCGCCAAACTAAGTAAATCCAGTGTGTTTAGCCCACGGATTGATCTTGCCATCCAGTTGGCCAAGCGAGGACAGCAAACTGTCGTAAAGTCCTACATCGCGTTGATAACGACATGGAACAGTAACATCTCCGAACCATCCTTATCAAAGGCTATCAAACCGTGAGCGAGTTGATCATCATTCTGTTTTTTATACAGATCTTAGTGATGGTAACCGCAGCATTCGCGATTGTTCTCGTTTACAGCCCGATCAGGCGATTGCTTCATCCTGTTGCGACGTTGACATCCGTTAGTAAAACACTTGGGATGTCCATCATCAGGGTGATGAACCGAACACGCCTATCGATTGGACAAATCCTGGCAAACGTCTCGTCCATCACCAACGTCATAAAAAGCAAGCGAGGCACGTCCAGCGCCGGTTTTTCACTGAAGCGTTTAGTAAGTACCCTCGTTGCTGGAAGACGCCTTCTCGGAGTCTTGAGATTGTTTCGGATGGTGCGGAAGAACAGATTTTGGGGAACCTTTCGCATTTTGATGATGGTCGGACCAGTCGTTATTCCCGTTCTTACATCGTTGAAAAAACTAATCAGAAAGCCGGCATCCGCCGGGTAGGTGCGAATATGGAACTTCGAAAATGGCGGTCGCATGAAGGCGACTTGATGTGGACAGTGAACATGGATGGAACCGAGCGTGTTTTGGACACGAATCTGGATGACATTTTGTGTTCGGAAGACCCATTGGACTTCGTGCTTGCGACAACAACTTCGTTCCGGCTGCCGCCTGGGTCCACGCTTGTTGCTCCTATCGACAAACAGGAGATTTGGGCAAGTGGTGTAACGTACGAGCGCTCTAGAGATGCGCGTATGGAAGAATCCAAACAGGGTGGCGATTTTTACGATTTGGTCTACGATGCAGATCGACCCGAGTTGTTCTTTAAGGCATCCCCCTGGAGAGCTACAGGGCACTTAGGCAGCATTCGCGTTCGACAGGATTCAACTTGGGATGTCCCTGAGCCTGAGCTGACGCTTGTAGCCAATAACAGCGGACACATCATCGGTGCAACCATCGGAAATGACGTTTCCAGCAGGAGCATCGAGGGGGAAAATCCTCTCTACCTCCCGCAGGCTAAGTCTTACAACGGGTCGTGTGCACTTGGACCCTACATCCGCCTGTTGGATGCAAATTTCAATCTGCCGGACCTACGTACGATTGAAATCCAGCTGCAAATTCAAAGGAATGGCCAGCTGGCCTTCGATGGAAAAGCATCCACAGCAACTATGAAGCGACATGTGGATGACCTAGTGAGTTGGCTGTTCCGTGAACTCGATTTTCCATACGGTGCGTTTCTGATGAGCGGAACCGGTATCGTCCCGGATCTGCCTTACACAATGGTCAGCGGTGATGTCGTAAGTATATCGATGTCTGGTTTGGGGACGCTGACCAATACCGTTAGGTAATACCAACCACGTAAGTCGTCGATATATACTGAGCCCATGAAATGGCTCAATGGATTCATCGGCATGTTGGCAGTCTCACTTATGTTGCTGTGCGTTCCCAGTAATGCACAGCAACAGTCTGTGCCACCATGGCAGGATCCGTTGGTTGTTGGAATCAATAAGCTTCCAGCCCGGGCAGAGTTTTCTTCCTATTCGCGGATTGAAGATGCGGTTGCTGCCGTTCCTGAAAAAAGTCCGTGGATTAAGTCACTCAATGGAAGCTGGAAGCTTAAGTGGGCTAGTCGGCCATCCGATGCACCAGTCGACTTTCAAGTCCCCACATTCGATGACAGTAAATGGAAGACGATTCCCGTGCCTTCCTGTGTCGAACTTCAGGGCTTCGGGATACCAATCTACACAAACATCACGTATCCCTTTCCGGCAAAACCTCCAGTCATTGATGAGCGCTACAACCCGACGAGCAGCTATCGAAGGCTGTTTACCGTCCCGTCGTCGTTCGATGGAAAGCGGGTTAGACTTCGCCTTGACGGTGTCTATAGTGCGTTCTGGGTTTGGGTTAATGGTCACCGCATCGGCTATTCGGAAGACAGTAAGGGGCCGGCTGAGTTCGATGTAACGGAACACCTTGTCAAGGGAACGAATGTTCTTGCGGTACAGGTCTATCGATGGTGTGACGGTTCCTATCTTGAAGATCAGGATATGTTTCGATACTCCGGAATATTCCGCGATGTTACCTTGCGTGCGATGCCACTCGTTACCGTCGACGACATTGATGTAAAGTCAGAGCTCGATTCCAAGTACACAGATGGGAGTTTAGATGTTGGACTCACCATAAAGAACTCAACATCCAACAATGCATCAGTGCGCTTTGACATGGCCATCTATGATGCCAATGGTAAACGTGTACCTGAATCCCTAGTAACGAATACGACTAATGCAGCCGGTAACAATCGGGACCAGACGCGGATCTCTGTAAACCTCAAAAATCCCCTGAAGTGGACGGCCGAAACACCGAATCTCTATAGTCTGGTAATTGCCGTAAAGGTGAACGGTACTTTTTCGGAATTCGTAGCTGTGAAAACGGGCTTCAGAAAGATCGAAACGACTGGCGGTGTATTCAAGATCAACGGGCGCCCAGTCAAGCTCCTTGGGGTTAATCGCCACGAACACGATCCAGATACCGGAAGAACCGTTTCCATAACACGGATGATTCAGGACATCCAGTTGATGAAGCGCTTCAACATTAACTGTGTCAGAAATGCGCATTATCCGAATGACCGTCGCTGGTATGACCTGTGTAATGAATACGGGCTGTATGTTGTCGATGAAGCCAACATCGAATCCCATGGAATGGGCTACACATTCGAGCGCTCTCTTGGAAACAATCCCGTTTGGGAGAAGTCACATCTTGACCGTACAAGTCGAATGTACGAGACGAGAAAAAACTATCCTTGTGTCATCATGTGGTCACTCGGAAACGAAGCTGGACCTGGCAGTAACTTTTCGGCAACATCCAAGTGGCTCCACTCGGTAGACACATCACGTCCCGTACATTACGAACGCTACAACCAAGTTGCTGATGTCGATTCTGTTATGTATCCGGAAGTTTCCTACGTTGAGAATGCCGGCAAACAGAAGTCTGAAAAGCCATTTTATGTTTGCGAATACGCCCACGCGATGGGTAACGCTGTCGGGAATCTTCAGGAATATGTTGCGGCGTTCCGTTCATCACCCAGAAACATGGGCGGCTGTATTTGGGACTGGGTTGATCAGGGACTCCGTAAGAAACGCCCGGATGGCAAAGGTTGGTATTTTGCTTATGGCGGAGACTATGATGACAAGCCCAATGATGGCAACTTTTGCTGTAACGGACTCGTTCCGCCTGATCGCACTGTTACCCCAAAGCTCTATGAAGTAAAAAAGTCCTATCAACAGGTGGTCATTCAGCTCAGTGATGACAAGCGTCGGATTACGCTTCAGAATCATTTCTCGTTTACCAATCTGAAGCGCTTCCAGCTCGTGTGGGAACTAAACATCGATGGAAAGCGAAAAGCATTCGGGAATCTTCCATCACTTTCCTGTGACCCGCTTAGTTCCATTTCTACCGATCTGAAAATCCCAACCTTAGCGCTGACTGCGGGGCAGGAAGCCTTTTTGACCATACGCGTGCTGGATAAGGTTACAACCAAGTACTCAGCACGTGGACATGAAGTAGCCTGGCAGCAGTTCCCATTATTGCGACAGCCTGTGAAGTCATTTACATGGTCAAGGCA
Organism: Armatimonadota bacterium; assembly: GCA_041192625.1. Lineage (GTDB taxonomy): Bacteria > Armatimonadota > Armatimonadia > Armatimonadales > Armatimonadaceae > CAIRTT01. The sequence goes on along the minus strand of JBEEMN010000058.1, from coordinate 780 downwards.
ACCTGCGACCAAGCGTGGTTGGACAACGACCACCGTTGGTAAATCTATTGTCTTTACCAATGCAAAAACTAAGGTTCGCATCGGTTTTGATCGTTCACAAGGAATTCTGAAATCGCTCTCAGTCAAAGGTCAGAATTTTCTGACTGGGGATGGGCTCAACCTAAACACGTATCGGGCACTGACGGACAATGACACATGGTTGAGAGATGCTTACAACAACTCAGGTTTGTCTGCACTTAATCCATCGGCAACTGCATTTAGCCATCGCATCGACCCGGCTACCGGCGCCATCATCGTGTCCACAGACATTGATTTCCATGGTGGAAAGTCAGCTGGATTTACCGGCAAGTGTACATATCATGTGTTTCCAGATGGTGTTGTTCGTGTCCTCTTCGATGTCAATCCATACGGAGATATGCCGCCTCTACCGCGTCTTGGAGTTAAGTTTGCACTCCCTCCAGGATTCGAAGATACATCGTGGTTTGGACGAGGACCAAGCGAGAGCTATCCAGACAGAAAGTCGGCGATGGACATTGGGCTTTGGACCGCAAAGGTTCAGGAGCACTTTGTCGACTACGTACGGCCTCAAGAGAATGGCAACAAAGAGGACTGTCGATGGTTTTCTCTTCGAAATGCCAAAACGGGTGGTCGGTTACTGATGGTCGCTGAACGCGATGCTGTAGCGATGGGTGTCAGTCACTACGTCCCGCAGGATCTAGATGGTTCACGACATCGTAATGGGCAGGAAAAGCGCTACATCCCGTTGCCAATCAGGTTGGT